>JAFZMA010000139.1 GCA_017551215.1 Bacteroidales bacterium
GGATTTCCTGGCTCAGCAGGCTGCTTTGCGGCATCATCAGCGATATGTCTTCTGTTCGCGAGGGCAGATAGATTTCAAGCGGAGTGAAGAACTGGGGCCTCAGCATCAAAGTGGCGGCAAGGTTCTCTTCCACCACGGCTCTTGGCAGATCTCCGAACGAAAGAGAAAAATCCCCGTCCACAACATTGGCCTGCAAGCGGGCCAGTGTGTCGTATCCGGCAGGCACTCCCTTAATTTTGGCAATAGACTGAACTGCATCGTATTGCACGTACACCGTTTCTTCTATAACCGGAAAAATCTGAACCGTCCCTTCTCGCTTAGAATTTCCCCTTGTGATATGTTTAAGCTCCGCGATTGCTTCCTTTATCCTGCCATCGCTGAGGAGGATAGTCTTTCCCTTTGCGGGAGTTATCACGTAGTTGGGTATGTAGCTGTTAAGGGAAGATTCAACAATTTTGTCGAATCCGTTATAGACAGAGAGTATGACTATCAGGGCCATACACCCGATTCCTATAGCCACGGCACTCACAACGGATATGATGTTTATCACATTGCGGTGAGCCTTTGAGAAAAGGTATCTCCGGGCTATGAAGAACGGAAGGTGCATACTGGTCTTCCTTGAAACGGTTATTCGGCGTTGCCTGAATCTTCTGCGGGGGTATCTTCTTTTGCGGAAGAAGGCTTTATAGGGTCACGTGCCAATACATCGTCTATATGCTGGGCATAATCCAGCGTAGTATCTTCAAAGAAAGCAAGTTCCGGAACAATCCTCAACTGCTTTGCAACCACGCGCCCAAGCTCTCCGCGGATAGACTTCATCTTCTCCTGCAGAGTCTTCATCACAAGCGGCCTCTTCTCAGACGGGAAGCAGCTTACGAAAACCTTGGCGTAGGAGAGGTCCGGACTCATCCTCACCTCGCTCACCGTTACCAGCGCTCCCCCGAATGTTGCCATCCCCTTGGAACGGATAATTTCCGCCAGATGCCTCTGCACCTCGCGCTGCACTTTCTGCACTCTCTTACTGACCTCTTCCATTGCTATACTTCTTCTATTTGTTCTTTTATTTACAAACTCTTTATCCCCTAAACGCAAACCGCCGTTTTATGGTTCTGCAAGTAAAGACTCTGATTATCAATTGTTTATTAAATTTAACCTATACCAAAACCACCAGGTTAAATCGCACAACTTATTCATTTAAAGCCATTTGCATTGCAGGATAATTATATGCTTATTCAAATTTTAATATGTAGTAGTTCTTCTTGCCCTTCTGCACAAGAACGTACTTGCCGTTGATGAGGAAGTTCTCGGAGAGGGTGCCGTTGATATCGGTGAACTTCTCCTTGTCTATGCTCAGGCCGTTTGCCTGAATCATCTTCCTGGCCTCTCCCTTTGACGGGAACACCTGGGTGTCCACTGCCAGAAGGTCCAGTATCGGAGCCGTGAGCTTTTCCTTCGGCAGGGCAAACTGAGGCACTCCGTCAAACACCTCAAGGAAGGTCTTCTCATCCAGATTCTGGAGAGCGTCTCTCGTTGCCTTGCCAAAGAGGATGTTGGATGCGTCAACAGCCTTGTTGTACTCTGCCTCTCCGTGCACCATTATTGTCACTTCCTTTGCCAGAAGCTTCTGCAGGGTCCTTCTGCCCGGATCCTGATGATGCTCAGCGATAGCGGCTTCTATCTCCTCCTTCGGCAACATAGTGAATATCTTGATATACCTGTCCGCATCCTCATCGCTGACATTCAGCCAGAACTGGTAGAAAGCGTAAGGGCTTGTCAGCTCTGCGCTCAGCCATACGTTTCCCTTTTCGGTCTTGCCGAACTTGGTGCCGTCCGCCTTCTTTATAAGCGGGCAGGTCATTGCAAAGGCCTCTTTCCCAAGAATCCTGCGGATGAGCTCGCTTCCGGTGGTGATATTGCCCCACTGGTCGCTTCCGCCAAGTTGCAGAACGCAGCCCTTGTGCTCATACAGCCAAAGGAAGTCGTAGCCCTGAAGGAGCTGGTAGCTGAACTCTGTAAACGACATTCCCTCACGGGATTCCGTGCTGAGTCTCTTCTTCACAGAATCCTTTGCCATCATGTAGTTTACGGTTATATGCTTTCCAATATCGCGGATGAAGTTAATGAACGTATAGTCCTTCATCCAGTCGTAATTGTTCACAAGTTCCGCCTTGTTCGGAGCGTCGCTGTCAAAATCCAGGAAACGGCCCAGCTGCGCCTTGATGCAGGCCACGTTGTGCCTAAGGGTTTCCTCGTCAAGCAGATTTCTCTCCGCAGACTTCATGGAAGGGTCTCCAATCATTCCCGTGGCACCACCCACCAGCGCAATCGGCCTATGCCCGCACTTCTGGAAGTGCTTAAGTATCATCACGCTTACCAGGTGACCTATATGCAGCGAGTCTGCCGTTGGGTCTATTCCCACATAAGCAGCCTGCGGTCCTTCCATAAGTTTCTCTTCCGTCCCGGGCATAATATCCTGGATCATGCCTCTCCATTTGAGTTCTTCTACAAAGTTCTTCATCTCTGAATATGTTGTAACTGTCTAAATATCTATAATCGCACAAAAGTAGGAAAAATAGCCTTGTATAGCAAAGACGGGGCAAAACCCGAAGGCTGCCCCGTCTAAGATTTCATTCATTAACCTGATTGGTCTTTAGGCTTACTTGAAGGCCTTCTTTAAGAAGTTCCAGATGGCAAGAAGGATAACGGCGCCTATTACAGCACTGACAATCTGGCCATACCATTGTGCCCAGAATGGACTGGTTGCGCCAAGTTTGCCAAGCAGCCATCCGCCAACGAAACCGCCGGCAAGACCGATGAGGATGTTCCAGATAAGACCGCCCTTGTCTTTAACTACGAAGAAGCCAGCAAGCCAGCCAGCAACTGCTCCGATGAGCAAAGTGATAATGATGTTCATGGTTTTAGAATTAATGCTATAAAGCAAATATAGTCATTTTTTGCCTAACTTTGTAGATAGTATTGAATTATCGCGATAATAAAACTTATTGATATGAATATTAAATCGTTGAGAAAAATTTTTGCTGTGGCTTTTGCCTCAGCGATGCTGTTAAGCACCAGCGCTTTTGCCCAGAATGAGGATAGCCTGAGGTATCAGGCGGGGCCGAGGTTTGCATCGTCTCCGGTGGATTCCCTGGTGCTGGATGATTTTGCCTGGTGCAACCGCTACGTGATGCCGGATCAGCCTTGGGCAAGGTTGACGGAGATTGAAAGAATCCCTGTGGCAGAGCAACTTAAGGGCCATCTGAAGGCAAAGTACAAGATGTTCATCATCCAGCCGATAGACCACAAGCATCCGGAAAAGGGACTGTTCAAGCAGAGAGTGATTGTGGGCTTTGCAAACTTCAAGGCTCCTACGGTCATCATCACAGAAGGCTATACGGCAAAATCCGGCTCCAATCCACGGTATGACGAGGAGATTGCATTCCTTCTGAAATGCAACTTTGTGCAGGTGGAACACCGCTATTTCAACGAGAGCATTCCTTTCATGCAGGACGACAGCACCATCACCTGGGACAAGCTCAACTGGGACTACATGACGGCCGAGCAGGAAGCTGCAGACCTTCACGAGGTAAGGAAAGCGTTTAGCCATATTTTCTATGGCAAATGGATTGCAACCGGCATAAGCAAAGGCGGCCAGAACTGCATGAGCTACACCATGTTCTATCCTAAGGACGTGGACGTTTCCGTGCCTTATGTCGGGCCTGTGGCAAGGGCTCAGGAAGACGGAAGGCACGAGCCTTTCCTCCGCGATTCAACAGGCACAGCCAAAGACCGCGAAATCATCTACAACTTCCAGCTCGAGATCCTGAAGAGAAGGGGCTCAATGGAAAAACTGCTCAGCGATTGGTCTGAAAAGCACAAGGTTACATACAACATCTCCATACCGGAAGTGCTGGACTACTGCGTTCTTGAATTCCCGTTCGCATTCTGGCAGTGGGGAAGAAAGACATCCACCATTCCTGCAACCACAGAGAGCGACGAGGTTCTGTTCAAGTTCTTTGCAGACGCCGTAGGCCCGGACTACTTCCAGAGCTGGGACGACAACTCTCCGTTCTTTGTGCAGGCCGCAAAGGAACTCGGCTACTACGGATATGACACCAAGCCGTTCAAGGGATTGCTGAAAATCAAATCCTCCAAGGGATACCTCCGGAAGATATTCCTCCCTGGCGGACGCAAGTTCAAGTTCGACAAGACTCTGTACAAGAACCTCACGAACTTTGTTGCCACAACGGACAACAAGATTATGTTCATCTACGGAGAATGGGACCCTTGGTCCTCTGTCAGACCGCTCAACCCTGGACACGACAACATCAAGTTCTTCATCGCTCCAGGCGGAAGCCACCGCGCCCGCATCTCCAACCTCCCTCCAGAAATGAGGGACGAGGCCATAAAGACCCTCAAGGACTGGCTCGGCCTCTAGAAGTAATGCGCCGCCGTTCCTGCAAGATAAACGCCTGACAATCAGCACAATGTCAATATGAACCTATGCAAAATCAGATAGGTTCATATCAACAACCGGCTAGTAATCAACTACTTGGCTTGCAGAGGGGCTTGCAGGAGGAGCTTGCAGAGGGGCTTGCAGGGCGTTTGCATTCGGATGAGACCCGCAAGCGAAGCGAAGTGGGAGGGATGAAGCGAAGCGGAAGGATTAAGAAGGCGGGCTGCTCTGCCCTTTCAGCGTGGGTGGGATATAAAAAAGCCGGCGGAAAATTCCGTCGGCTTTTTTCGGAGTATGGCCACCCTACAGCCATTAGCTTTGAGTATCTGCTACTTCAGGCGGTTGATGGTCTGGGTGAGTTCAGCGCGGAGTTCCGGCTCGAGGTCTGAATTCTCTGCGAGGATCTTCTGGCAGCCATCTATGATTTCCTGCCTGCGGTAGGAGTAGATGTACCAGCCCAGAGCCTCAGCGATGTTCAGCTTCACCTTGAGGGAGTTGTCCTTGTCTGTAAGAGCCTCGAGGAACTGAGGGATTGCCTCGTGAAGGTTATTGTTACGGGTCATGCGGATGTCGGAAATCCTTTCGCTCTCCTTGGCGGATTTGTCAAAGATTTCCTTAACCGTACTTTCGTAACGTTTCTGGTTACGGGCAATGCTCTTGGAAACTTCCTCTACAACCTCATCATTGTTCAGGTAGGTCATGGTTGGCTTTACCTTCTCCAAAGCGTCCTTAAGGGCCTGGTGGTTGACGTTGAGGAAGTTAGTGGAGATGTTGTAGTTGACTCTCTTTGCCTCCGGATAGTTCACGAACACATCCATCATAGTCTCCATCACCCTTGGGTCTCCGTTCCTTCCGCAAAGGTCTGCGGCACTTCTGCGGACAACCTCATATCGGTCTTTCAGAGCAAGCTTAAGTGCCTCTACAAAGTGGTCGTTATCCATACGGGAGAGAAGCTTCAGGCACTCCATCCTAACGGTTCCGAACTTGGAGTCCTTCATCTTCTGGAGAATCTCTTCGGAAGAAATCTGTCCAAGTTCCTTGAGCATACGCATTGCAACGTTCTGGACTGCCGGATAAGGATTGTCCAACTGGCTTCTCCAGTAGGCTGCATCCTTGCGGTGAGAGGCAATCACACCCTTGAAGTCAAAATCAGCGCCGCTGTTGAAATGGAATGTAGGGTCTCCGATAAGATGGCCCTCCAGCGTTGCAACAAGGCGGTTATATTCGCCGATCCTGGCCCCGAGGGAGATAATGCCTATGTCCTCGTACGTCCACTTGTCCTGGAGCACATTTACCGTGTTCCCCTGGCAGACAACCGTACGTCCGTTTCCGAAGATGTAATAGCCGCTGATGTTGCCCTTGCGGTGGAAACTTCCGTTGTAGCAGGCGTTGAACATAACAAAGTACGGCTGAGGGTTAAAGCCCTTCAGATCCTGCAGGTCTATGATGATGAGCCTGCGGTCTTCCTTTGCCTTTGCGGCAGCGGCTTTCCTTTCCTCGGCAGTCATGTTCTGTGTCTTCCACCAGTCGTCGAAGAACTTAGGCGTAACGTGGAAATCCGTGCAGAGTGTGTCGATGAGCCTCTTTGCGTATGCGTTGGCATCATCGTCGCTCATTCCGGCCTTCTTCCGCTTGGCAACTTCCTTGGAAAGAATGTCGTATGGACCTGCATCCCATCCCCATCCGTGGCGGTACTTGTTCACGTAATCCTGCGGAGTTTCCTGTGCAGGAAGCTCGGAGATGTGCTGCTTGTCTATGCTGCCGTGCTCGTTGAAGAAAATGGCGTCTACCTCAGGCCTCTGGAGTTCGTCAAACAGACGGTATTTCATGTAATCCTCGTGGCGGAAATTCAGCTGCTTGAGATTCCGTGAAGAGTTCTTGAGGAACTGGAAATTCTCCTCCAGAGTAATGCTCTCGTCCAGCCAGGTAATGAGGCAGTCGCTGTTATAGCCATGCCCGGCAAACGTAACAATGTTGTCCAGATCCTCTCCGGTCTTCTTTGCGGCAACAACCTTCTCCAGGAAAAGCGCAATGGCCTCGTACTTGTCCCCGCCAAGTTCTGCCGGATACTTGATTCGTCCGGAATAGTATGTAGGGTTCAGACTCTGTGCGCAATCCGTCTTGAGGTTATAGTAGAAGAAATCCGTATCTACAGTATCTCTTCCAAGATACTCAAACTCAAGGTTGAGATCATCGTAGAAACGGTCGCTTCCAACGCTGGATTCATTGCGCGGGAACTTGTCCTCGTCCATCTTGAATGCGGTTGTCATGTGCTGCGCGTTGCGGACCATGGCAACAGGAATATCGCCGATGAGCACGATGCCCTCAAAGTTCTTGGCTTTCTTGTAGAGTTTCTTGAGCTCTTCGCGGAGCTGCATCGGACTCTCCCAGTCTCCGCTGAGAATGTAGGTCCTAAGGCCATCGTCCTGAAGAGCATCCCTGTAGGCGTAAACCTGCGCCTTGCAAGCCTCGTAAGTTCCGTTGTCTATGACAATTGCAAACGTGTTGCCCTTCTTGGATGTAGGCTTCTCAAGCTTAATGTTCTGGGCCGTAACCGTTGCCGCCAGGCAAACTGAAACAATTGCTAAAAGTATTCTTTTCATATCTGCCTCCTTTTACTTCTTTGAACTTAAACGGGTTATTGCACTCACAAGAGCCGGACGCATCTCTTCCGGAGTCTTCTCGTCGGCAAGAAGTTTTTTGCAGGAATCAATAATGTCCTGCTTGCGGTAAGAAAGGTTCCACCAAGCCAGAGACTCGGCCATGAGCGTGCGTATAAACAAATCGTCCTCAGGATCTTCCATAACCTTCAGGCACTGGTCCAGATTCTGGTGATAAGGACGGTTTCTCAGGAACTGGATGTAAGAAACCCTCCACCCGCTCTTCTTCTCCTTGTTGGTGATGCTCTCGATGGAAGATTTGCCAGGGTTATCCTCAACAAGTTTCAGGAGTTCTCCGCGATCTTTATTCGAATTGTAGTAAGGGCGGTCCTGGAAGAAGTTGTTGATGGCATCACTGGCAGCATCCTTGTCAAAGCAAAGCAATGCACTTGTAGCCTGGAAAATAACTCTCGTGGCGTGAATGTCGTTCACGTATGCGCCAACCAGATACGGAAGGAACTCCTCCGCTCCAACCTGTCCCATACGGGTAACGGCGATGCGGCGGATATACTCGAAGCTGTCCGTGACGGAGAGTTTGAGGGCCTCCCAATAGTTCTTGTCGCCGATCTTCTCGAGAAGCCTCAGCGAATTGTACCTAACGATTGCGTAAGGAGATTCCTTGAGCTTGTTGAGAAGGATGTCAGAAATGCCAGGATAGTTACCCTCAAAGAGCTTGATTTCAGCCATGTTCTGGATCTCAGGATTCTCATCGCTGAGCCTACCTGCCCAATATGCGTTGTCCTTGATTGTGAGCACGCTGTTCAGGTCTTCGCTGCCTGGTTCCGCTGCAAAGTGGAATGTAGGGTCACCGATGAGATGGCTTTCCAGTATATTGATGTGCTGGGCCCAGAGGCCAACCCGAACCCCATCGCCGAGAAGGCCGAGAAGGTCAAATGCGCTCTTGTCCTGGAGGACGTTCACGCTGTTTGCCCAGCCTACCACGCAGTTACCTTTTGCCATGATGAACTTGCCGGCAATAAAGTCCGGATTGCGGAAGTCCCCGTTGTAGCACGCATCAAAGATCACCATCCTTGCATTCGGCGCTATATCATTGATTTCCGCCAGAATAATGCCCTCCTGGAGGTCTCTCAGGGAGTCTGCCTTGATGGCCTCGGGGTCTTTGTAGTCTGCATACCAGGTAGAATCCAGACCCCATTCATCCACGCGTCCCTTTATGCGGTCAAGGTTGCGGCGAGCCATACTGCGGATATAGTTGTGCAGATAGTCCGCCGGCTTCTGGTCCTCAGGCGCTCCGGAAAGATACATGCGGAAATAATCTCCGTGCTCGTGGAAAACCATGAAGTCAAGTTCCGGACGGCGGAGTTCCTTAATTACGTGAGGCTTCATGTAATCCGCCATGCTGTAACGGATGAAACGGGCCTCCCCGTCCTTTTTGAACACGTCTCCGAACTGCTCGTTAAGAATCTGCTGCTCAGCCCTCCACGCGGTTATGGAATTGGAGTAGGAACCATGTCCGGTGTAGGAAACGAACTGGTCGAACCTGTTGTTTGCCTTGTGTTCCCTCACCGCCTTCTCCAGGTAAGCGGCAATCTGCTTGCATGCGCAGCCGTTGCTCTTCTGCCCCTGGATACGCGCGGTATAAATGTCGCACTCTATGTAAGGATTGCTGTCCGGAGCAAGTTCATAGAAATGGTGCAGACCCTTTGTGGAATCCGCAATCTTATTGAACTTGAGGTCGAAGTCATCGTAGAAACGGTCAGACGGAACTGCCACAGTCTCAAGAGGATACTTCCTCTCGTCCATCTTGTAGGCAGATGTCATGAACTGCGCCTTCATTATCATGGCAACAGGCACATCGCCGATGAAAACCGCACCCTCCAGATTGTTCTCCCTATAAAGTTTCTGCAACACTTCCTTCACCTGCTCAGGGCTCTCCCATTTTGCCGAGACCACAAAGACAGGAAGGCCCTCACCCTCTATAGTCTTTTTATACTCAGCGATTTGAGGAGCGCACTTTGTCAGCGTGTGGCTGTCTGTGATTACAGCAAAGGAAGTTTTGCCGGCCACTGTCGGCTTCTCCACATTCTGGGCCCTAAGGCCTGCGGAGAAAACTGCCAGCAGCAATAAAACGGTCAATTTTCTTATCATTTCTCTGTTCTTTGATTCTGAAATTGATCTTTTTCATAAAAAGAGGGCCGGCCAAAAGGTCAGCCCTCTCTAACAGCTTTGGTTTTTAGAAGGTTATACCAACCTTGAAAGTAAGAAGATTTCTCTTGTTAAAGATACTCTTCTCCTGGTCTGCGCCGTGATAAGGGCTCAGGAACGGGAACTTCTTTATGGCAGCTCCCCAGGTGGTATTGTCTCCGCTTGGCTTAATGTTCTCGTAACCCAGGCTTACAAACAGAGAAGACAGACTCTTGATTCCGCTGAAGCTGTAGGTAACGTTGAATCCCCACTTGGTGTAGTCAGAACTCTGGTAGATGAAATCCATCAGCGCAAAGTCTGTGAACGCCTTGTTGTCTTCCTTAACTCCGCCATAGTCGAACACGCTCTTGGAAACGTTGTTAACACCGCCGTTAACGTTGAATGTTACAGAATTCTGAGCGTCTACAATCAGGTTGTAGGTAACGTCTGCACCAAAGAAGAAGTTGTTGATCTGCTTGTGAGTCTCAGGCACATAGTAGGTAAACTCGTCCTTTGCGCTGACAGCATTCACTCCAAACTTCCAGGAATAGGCATCTCCCTCAGCGATCATGTAATCCACGTTGAAGTTGTGAGACTTCTTCAGGAACTTGGATCTCTCGAACTTGGCATCCGTGATGTAGCTCTGGATCTCGTAAGTGTTGTCGTAAGTCTGGAAGTACTCTATACCCCTAAGGTCGTTGTTGTTGTAACGGTAGCGGAAGAATACGCGATCCTTCTCGGTTGCGTTGTACTGGGCGGCAAAGTTCACTCCCCATACGGTCTTCTTTACGGTACCGCTCATCTGAGGCTTGGTATAGTTGCAGAGAACGTCCTCAACCCTGTAGAGATAGTCTCCGGAAATCAGAGCCTTGAACTTGTCGTTCTTGAAGCTGTACTGAGCACTTCCGCCAAGAGCGTTGGCGTTATAGTTACGCAGCTTGTTGATACCTGCAAAAGAGGCGATTACACCATCGTTGAAGAAACCAGGCGCAACCATTTCCCAACCCTTCTGGTCGTGGAGATGGTTAACGTTTGTAGCAGAACCGTCCTCGCGGTAGCTGGTATAGTGGAACACTGCACCAAAGCTATTGTTGGGATTGAACTCCCAGACAATGGAAGGCATAACGTGCAGGTCAGAAACTTTGGTCAAAGGACGAGGGTCCAGCTGCTTGGCTGCAATAGCAGCCTTATAGCTTCCTGCTATACCGATAACCAGATGGTTATTTATAAGACGAGGAAAACCTACCTTGAATCCCATCTCGTAAGTCTGGTTCTTCCACTTGCTCACATTTTCATCGGCGACAAAGAAAGGCATGTCTCTAGTCGGGTCTGCAAGAGTGGCGTTCCACTTTGCTCCGGCAACATTGTCTCTGGTGTAGGTAAAGTCTCCCCAGATGAACATGTTGCCTACGTTCTTGTAGATACCGCCTCCATCTGTGTGGAATTTGAGGGAGTTTATCTTCTCGCCCACCTGTTTAGGCTTGAAATCTCCTTTCTTGTAGTCATATCCGATATATGCGTTAGCCATCTGGACAGGAGCGTCTATCATTCCTCCGGCGGCATTCTCGGTGTTGTTAAGCCAGATGCTTTCCAGTTTGGCTCTCTCGATGGCCGCGTTGGTACCCGTCTGGGCTATGGCCTGGAATCCGACAAACAGAGCCGGAACCAATATGGCCGCTATCTTGAATATCTTGTTTCTCATAACAATCATCTTTTAAGCGTTACTATTTGTACCAAGTCCATGATGGAACCTTCTCGCCGTTACGGCGAATAACTGGCCTGTCGTTAACCTGGAAGTCATCTGTAGAGTTATTGGTATCCTGATACTTAGGAGTACCGTCGCTTCTCTTCTCGGTAACCTTTCTGGAGACGGTCTTTCCGCAGTAAGTAGCCTCAACGGAAGTACCGCCGGCATCTACGAAACCAGGGATTCTCTTCATGTGCATTGCGCTCATGTTGGTAAGGAGCTCTACGCCGTCAAGAATCCAGTCTGCAGGAATCTTGGCATACTTTGGAGTCTTTCCAACCTCGCTCTGATAATGGGCTGCATCCTTGTAGTATTCCTCGTTTACGGTAGTTCCGTCTGGAGCCTTGTAAACGCAGAACGCTGCGCCAAATACAGAGGTCAGCCACTGCATGCTGTTCCAGCTTGTGTAGAATATGCAGCTCAGGTTAGGAACATCAGGATTGTAACGAGATGCGTTTCCTGTCCATGTCTGGAAGTCTGCCATTGAGTTGTCGTAGGAGTTCGGATTGTTGACTGTATGGTCTCTTGGCTCCTGGGCAACTACAACGCTCTCGCCCGGCTGTACAGGATAGTCTGTTCCGGTTCCCGGGAACTGCCAAACCATCATACTGTAAACATAGTTTCCGTCTCCGTCCTCATCCGGCCATGTAGGCAGGTTTGCAGTTGCAATATTCGGATGAAGCTGGGCAAAGCAGACACCGTCCAGATAGAAGACCTGATCGGAGTTGTTTGTGAACTGATAGGTCTGGTCCCTAAAGTAGTAACTTGCTATACCGCAGTAGTAGATTTCGCTGATACAGAAAGATCCAACCTTTGCAGGGCGGACAACCAGACGGAATTTTTCGTCTTTGTCTGCCTGCTCCGGAGTCACATCCTCGAATACCGATATGCTTGGAACGTTTCCGTTGATGAAGTACTGGTAACCGTCGTGGGTTGCCCTACCGGTTACGCTTATGGAGTAAACACCTGGCTCTATATCCAGAGTAGCTATACTGTTGGCTCCGGTGATTCCCTTGAACACCTGTCCGGTCTTCACGTTGGTGAAAGTTACCTCTACGCCAGCAGTGGAGAAATTAGGATCCGGAGTAATGGAACCGCCCTTAGGGATAAATCCCGTAGCAGCGCACACCTTGTAGGAAACGCTAATGGTCTCTATTTTCTCAACGTCTTTGACGTCTTCCATCATGTCTATACAGGAAGGAAGAACAAAGGAGAGAACGGCCGCAAATAATATTGTGTATATCTTTTTCATAATAACCTTCTCTTAAACGTTATTTAATTCGTGCGGTCAACTGCAGGCCAAAGAAGAAGACATTGCTGTTTCGCCGCTCCTTGTCTCCAGGATTCTTTACCAGAGACTGCAGAGGAGTAGAGCGGAACATGTTGTTTGCAAAGAACGAAACGTCAAAGTTCTTGAACTGCTTGGTGACATTCACATTGATACAGAGAACAGGGTTGTAGGAAGGCTCTATTTGCCTTCTGTTCTTGGCAACGGCACCGTTGGTCTCGTTGCGGAGGATAGGCAGCCACTTGTCGTAGTCTGCGCTCTTAGGATCTGCCCACTTGGCGTCAAAGTCGTGAACCCGGCCGTCTTCAATGGAGAGATACTTCACAGGAATTGTGTCGCATGCTCCGTATGTAATCCAGGCCTTCTCTCTCCAGTTAACATTAGCAGTCAAGGAGATAACCAAACCGATCTTTGGAATGTTGTGGGTCACGATGAGGTTGGTAATCAGGTTCTGCTCGCGGCTGATACCGGAAGAAATCTTGGACTCGTAGATACCCATATTGGCCTCTTCGCTACCGTTCTTGTTGTACCAAAGCCAGCCGTTGTTCCAACCCTTGTAATCGTAGAACTCTCCGTTAACCAGGAAGCTGGTGCGGATAGCATTGATTCTTCCGAAGTCTACAACAAACTCCACGCCCTTCTGCTCGTATGAATAGTTGTTGTGAGGAGTTGTGTACTGGAGGAATACCTTTCCGTCATTTTCCAGGGTAAGGGCAGGCAGTGAACCGTCTGCAGGATAAGTGTCTACCTTGTATCTGAGGAAAGGAACATATCCATAGTCGTTCAGACCCTTGGAGAAGGTGTATCCGTTGTGTGTCCAGTCCTTGTAACCGGTAACGGCTATTCTCACCTTCTTGATTCTCAGGTCAAATCCAACTTCAGCCTTCTTCTGCTTTGCAAGCTGGAGACCATCGTTCTTGACATCATATACATGAGTGGTAATCAACTGGAACTTCTGTCCATCTGGAACTGTTGTCTGGAGCGAGTTGTTGAAGTTGATCATGTCAAAATAAGCGTTGTCAGGATAAACGTATGCCATTGTTGGAGCCATAACGCTCACACCGTAACCTCCCCTAATGCTGAATATGCCAGGAATAACGTCCATGGATGCGTTAACTCTCGGAGAGAATGCGTCTGAAACATCCCAAACCTTGTCATAGCGCACACCGGCCACAACCTTGAACTCTCCACCGGCCCAAAGCGGGAAGCGGAAGTCTTCCTGTGCCCAAACGCCCAGCTTGTTCATGAACGGAATGTCCTTGTAAGGCCTTTCCCTCTGGGTAGCAAAGCGATAGGAAACGGAGCGGAAAGGAGGGTTGTCGTAGTCGAATACTTTACCTTTACCCTTGTTGCCATCGTTATGGAAGTCTGCTCCAAGTATGATGTGGTGACTGGTCTTGCCAATATTTCCGGAGAAGTTGAGCATCAGCTTAGCAAAGGTATTGAGCTCCTTTCCGTAAACGTTGTAAGAGTAAGTGTATGAAGCAGGAGTGATCCAGCTCTTTTCATTTTCCAACTCTCCGTTAGGGCCGAACCAGGTAAGTGGCTTGCCGCTAATATCGTAGATAATTTGTCCAGGACGGCTGGAAAGAACGCTACCGTCTATCTTGCTGTAAGAGTAAGCCACGTCTGCATTTGTTGCCTGATCCTGGAAGTAGTTGTGGCGGTTTGTGTAGTTGAAAGATACGTTGTACTTTATGTTCTTGAACCAGCCTGCGTTAACCCTGATTTCTCCATTGTGGGCTATACGGATTCCGCGGTCCCTTCTGTTGGCCGTCTGGAAGTCAGTCTCGTCGTCCGGGTTAGGTTCTGCCTTGTCCTTTGTCCAGAGGAAAGAGAGAGCTGTATTGGTGTAGAACTTGCCGCCGAAGAAAGTATTTGAGTATGCAAGTCTTCCGGTAGAACGGAGATACTTGTCATAACCCTCTCTAGGATCGGCAACAGAGTGAGCATAGTCTATACCGTAGTTGATAAAGCCGTTGCCTTCTCCCAGGCCAACGCCATGGGTTGCACCGATGGCATATACGTTAGGATTGGTGTTGAATTTGATAGACAGAGGCTCCACACCGCTCTTTGCGTTAACGATAACGGTTCCGGAAGTAGCATTTCCGTACTCTACAGAAGCGATACCGTTGATAACCTCAACGCTCTCCACATTGTCTGTGGTGATTGTCCTGAGGTCTATACCGGAAGATGGGGTCTGGCCGGTTCCGCCAGGATTTGCGCCTCCAATGGCGGCAGACATTGTCTGCAAGTTGGCGGCGTTGGAAATAGGAGCACCATCGACGATGATGGAAGTTCCCATTGCACTCGCACCACGTACAGACAGGGTCTTAATTCCCTGAAGGTCTGGTTTAAATGCATCTGCAGTGATATCGGCACCCGGAAGCAAAGCCATCACGTCTGCAAGTGAACTTGCCTGGATGTGCTCGATAGCAGTCCTGTTAATCTTTGAAGCCGTAGACGCGCCGGCTTTGGAAACCTCTGCCGTAACGGTAACGTCGTCAAGACGGAAGTCCGCCACCCTAAGTTTAAAGTCATAAACTTCCTTAGCGGCGGTAATGTTGACCTTGATGTTCAAAGTCTCGTAACCAAGGGAGGCAACTATGACATCATAGGTAGCAGGAGCTATGCCTTTGATGACATACTCTCCCTTCTCGTTGGCAACCGCGCTCATTCCCGCACTCGGTATCTGAACCGTGGCGTAAGGAATCGGCGCCGATGTTCCATCGCTCACCTGCTCCGTGATGGTTCCCTTTATGGTAACCACCCCCTGGCGCTGAGCCCATGCGCTTCCGCAAAACAGAAGCAGAGCCAAAGCCACAAGCAGGCTGCTTGCTTTAAATTTAGTTTCCTTCATAGATATTAATTAATTGGTTTGTTGTTTTTTTAGTTTTCCAAAAGTAAGAAAAAATATCCGTTTTTCTTAAAAATTCTGTAAGAATTTCAGAGCACTCCTCTTCTCTCCCTATTCAAAAACCATTCAATTATCTGTTACTCAGCGATATCTGATTTTGTAACATTGTTGTTATGAATTGTTATCAATTTCCGCAGCCTTCTCACGTCCTTTAATTTTCGTACCTTTAGGGTCAGAAATAGTATGCGTATGGAAAAGATAAAGATGGTGGATCTGCTGGGGCAGCACAATGAGGTGCGGGAGGAGATTGACTCCGCGATTAAGGGAGTTATTGATTCGTCTGCGTTCATCAAGGGGAAGGCCGTGGAGGAGTTTGAGGCGAATCTGGCCCGGTATCTTGGGGTTAAGCATGTTGTGGGGTGCGGCAATGGAACGGATGCGCTGCAGATTGCGCTGATGGCGCTGGGGCTGGAGCCCGGGGACAGAGTGCTGGTGCCGGCATTTACATACGTGGCCACGGCAGAAGTGATTGCGTTGCTGAGGCTTGTGCCGGTGATGTACGATGTGAATCCGCGGACGTTCAACACGGATGCGCAGGTCTCACTGGAATACATGGATGAGCTTGTGGAAGAAAGGACGCGGGCAATTGTTCCCGTGCATCTTTTCGGGCAATGCTCTGAAATGGACGCGGTGATGGAGTTTGCGCACAGGCATAACCTGAAAGTGGTGGAAGATTGCGCCCAGGCACTGGGTTCCAGGTGCACCGTACGGGATGTGGAAATCAAGGCGGGGTGCATCGGGGACATTGGTTGCACCTCCTTCTTCCCGACAAAG
Source organism: Bacteroidales bacterium (assembly GCA_017551215.1). The sequence goes on from JAFZMA010000139.1 coordinate 15,988, forward strand.
AACCTTGGCTGCATGGGAGACGGTGGGGCGCTCATGACAAACGACGATTCCCTTGCGGAAAGAATCCGCATGATTGCAAACCACGGGCAGAAAAAGAAGTACTGTCACCAGATAATCGGCTGCAACTCCCGTCTGGACACAATACAGGCGGCGGTGCTGAATGTCAAACTGAAACACCTGGACGAATATATCGCATCGCGGAGGAAAGCGGCGGCCACCTACACCAGGCTGCTGAGGGCTTTTGACCCGCTGGAAAAACACATCTATACACCGCTGGAATCTCCGTTCACCACGCACACTTACCACCAGTATACCATTGTGGTTAAGGACGATATCCGGCATCCGGAGGGCAATACCAGAGATGCGCTGAAGGAGTTTCTGGCGCAGAGGGGAGTGCCAAGCATGATTTACTACCCGCTGCCACTTTCCGCGCAGGAGGCGTTCCGGGGCATTGCGCTAAGGAGAGAGGATTTCAGCGCGCAGACGCAGGATTCCTTACACAATTCAGAATTCCTGGCAGAACATGTGCTCAGCCTCCCAATGCACACTTGCCTGGGAGAGGATCAGATTGAATACATCGCTGAGGCAATAAAAGATTTCTACGCCTAATAGAGGCGTCAGATGGTGCAGTTGTTCTGGAAGAGCTTGAGCAGCTTGTCTGTGCGCCTGGAGTTCAGCTTAAGGTTAGGCATCAGGCGGTAGAACGTGTTCAGGCGGTGGTAGTCGCTGCCGGTAAAGTCGTACATGCCGGAATCCAGAAGATCGTTGGCGCGCTCGTAAACATCGTCTCCGTAATATCCCATCAGGCTTGCAAAGTTGAGCTGGAACTCGTAGCCCTTGGACTTGAGATTCCTGTAATCGTCCTTGGTCATGTAACGGTATCTTTCCGGATGGGCTATGATAGGCTTGTAGCCGTTGACTTCCAGATTGTAGAGAATCTCGTCCATTTCCTCCGGCGGGGCAAAGTAGGACGTTTCCACGAGAACATGATATCCGTCTGAATATGTGAGAAGATCCTTTGCGTGAACCTTTGCCAGAAACTCCTTGTTCATCATGTACTCGGCGGCCAGACATATCTCCACGCTTCCGGTGTAATACTTTTTGTACTCCTCAAACCGTTCCTTGAGATGGGCATTGCAATAGCCGCCTAAAGGTTCCGCCGCATACTGGCTTTTACGGGCAGACTCCCTGTATAATCTGGACGGGCTTTCAGGCGGCGGAGCGTCCTTGTAATGAACGCGGCGATGGGCGGAAGAACCGGTCTCCTCCTCACCCACAGCACCTTCCACTCCCATGCTATGCGGCGTAAAGTAAACCCTTTTCATTCCGGCCTGCGCATACTGGTTCATAAGCTCGTAACTGTCTGTCAGGCTGTCGAAACCATCATCCACGCCCACGAGCAGATGGCAATGTATATCCGTAGCGCCTTCCAGAAATTTCAGGCCCTTGACTTTCTTATTTCCGAATAAAAACATGTCCTCTTAAAATCTTATTCTCAAAAATAGCGATTTTTTACTTTGCGTGCAACGAATCGGAAACATGCTGCATCTTTAAGGTGTAGGTTTAGGTTTTAGTATTAAAAAAGTCACCCTCTCCGGAGAGTGGCTTTTTTGTATACTCGGCGATGCGGTCCGGCTTGGCAACCTACCGCCCGATACTGTAGTACTCAAAGCCCAGGGACTGGATCTCCGCAGGAGTGTAGATGTCTCTGCCATCCACAATCACAGAACCCTTCATTGCCTTGCGGATTCTGTCCCAAGACGGAACGCGGAACTCTTTCCATTCCGTTACAAGCGCCACGGCATCTGCATCCTGAACGCAGTCGTAAATATCCTTTGCGTATTCCACGCGGTCTTTGAGATAACGGTTGCGGCACTCGTCCATGGCTATCGGGTCATAAACCCGCACTTTGGCGCCAGCCTCCAACAGAAGCTCTGCGGTAACCACGGACGGAGCCTCTCTCATGTCGTCCGTTTCCGGCTTGAAGGAGAGTCCCCAGATGGCAACGGTCTTGCCCTTAAGGTTGCCGAGCGCCTTCTTCAACTTCTCGAACACAACCTTTTTCTGCTCCTGGTTAACCTCTTCCACCGCACTGATTATCTTCATGTTGTAGCCATTGTCCTTTCCTGTGCGTATGAGAGCCTTAACATCTTTAGGAAAGCAGCTTCCGCCGTAGCCGCAACCCGGATAAAGGAACTTGTTCCCTATTCTGGAATCTGCGGCCATTCCCTCCCTCACCTTCTGAACGTCCGCGCCCGTAATCTCGCACAGGCGGGCAATCTCGTTCATGAAACTGATTCTCGTAGCCAACATGGAATTGGAAGCGTACTTGGTCATCTCCGCGCTCATTATATCCATGAAGATGATTCTGTACTTGGACATCTGGAACGGCTTGTAAATCTTCTCCATTATATGGCGGGCCTTCTCAGAGGAAACGCCAACCACAACCCTGTCCGGAGACATAAAGTCCTTGATGGCAGCACCTTCCTTAAGGAACTCCGGATTGGAAGCCACGTCGAACTCCACCTTGCGGCCCCTTCTCTCCAGCTCCTCCTCCACTCTCTGGCGAACCTTCTGGCTGGTCCCCACCGGAACGGTACTCTTGATGACAAGCAGGGTGTACTTCCTGATATTGCGGCCGAACTCGGAAGCCACATCCAGGACATAGCTCAGGTCTGCGCTTCCGTCTTCTCCAGGAGGAGTTCCAACGGCCACGAACACCACGTTCAGGCTATCCAGAACCTCCGCCAGGCTTGTAGCGAAACGCAGTCTCCCCTTCTTGGAATTCCGCGCCACAATATCCTGAAGCCCAGGCTCGTAGATAGGAATCTGCCCGTTCTGCAACTTCTCAATCTTATCCTTGTCTATGTCTATGCAGGTTACGTTCATACCCATCTCAGAAAAACAGGCGCCCGTAACCAGCCCCACATAACCCGTACCTACAATTCCAACATTCATCTTGTATCTTTTTTACATTTTTCTCAGCGATAACTTCCCGTTGCATCAGCAGCAACCCTTGGAGCATCCCGCGCAAAGCGTATCCTCTCCCCTCAGGCGCTTTTCCACCAGACATGCAAGCCTCTCCCTCAGCTGCGGATGGGAAACTTTCTCCAGAACAGCCCCCGCAAACGCCTGCTGCTGAAGGATTCTGGCCTCTTTCTCGCTAATGCCGCGGCTCCGCATGTAGAACAGCTCCGCATCTCCCACGCTTCCGGCCGTACTGCCGTGCGAACACTTCACATCGTCTGCATAAATCACCAGATGAGGATCGCTGGAGGCCCTTGCGGAATCTGCAATCAGAAGATTGTTGTTTGCCTGGTAAGCCTCCGTCTTCTGCGCCGCCGGGCTCACCACAACCTCTCCCGTAAACCTGGATCTGGAATTGTCGTCCAGAATCCCCTTGAACAGCTGACGGCTCACGCTCTCCTGCGCATTGTGAACCAGCACCACATCAGTATCTACAATCTGCTGCCCGTCTGCAAGATACAGCCCGTTCAGATTGCAGACCGCTTTCTTTCCGGCAATCAGGGAATGTATCCTGTTAGACACGTTACCCGCATGTATTGTCACAATATTCAGGCTCAGCGATGCCTCCTCTTCCAGCCTTATCCTGTAATCCGAACTGTGCCGGGAAAGGGAATTCTCGTTCTGCATCACCACAAGGTCCAGAGAAGCTCCGCGATTCACGTGAATCTCTATCTGCTCCTTTGTGGAGAAACGCTCCTGCCCAACCGTGTGGCAGCAAAGCAAAACGCTGTACTTTCCGCCCTCAGGACAATCCACCGCAGTCCTTGCATTAAGCGCTGCTGGAGAAACCCTTACAGTAATCACCTGCGTTATCTCTCCCTCCCGTGGAGATATGACGGCCGCCTTGGAATTGAAGGCCTCCCCCGGAGAATATGAAATGTTCTGAACCCTTGTGTCAATATCAAAATTTACGGAACAGTCCAGCGGCTCAACTTCGCGGAAAGGCAGGCCTTCAGGCACGCCATCCCACACGAAGAATTTCCGGGCACCCGGAAGTTCCACGCTACAGTCGAACAACTGCTTCTTAGGTATGTACCTGAAATCCGCCATCCTTATTTCTCAAATTCCTCGTAGCCGTGCGCCTCAACCTCAGCCGCCAGTTCCTTGCCAGCGGTCTTGACAATCCGTCCCTTGTAGAGAACATGTACCACATCCGGAACTATATAATCCAGAAGTCTCTGGTAATGAGTAATCACCACAAACGCATTCTCCGCTGTCTTGAGGCGGTTAACGCCATTTGCCACTATGCGCAGGGCATCCACATCCAGACCGCTGTCCGTCTCGTCCAGAATGGCGAGCCTTGGAGAAAGCATGGCCATCTGGAATATCTCGTTGCGCTTCTTCTCTCCGCCGGAAAATCCCACGTTCACGCCCCTGGAAGAGAAAGACGGATCCATCTCCACGTACGCCATCTTCTCCCTCATCATCTTCAGGTATTCTGCGGCGCTCAGCGGCGGAAGACCCTTCTGCTTCCTATGCTCGTTCACAGCGGTCTTCATAAAGTTCACATTTGTAACTCCCGGAATCTCAACCGGATACTGGAATCCCAGAAAGATACCCGCCCAGCTTCTCTCCTCCGGACTCATCTTCAGAAGATCCTTGCCCATGTAGGTAATGGTGCCCTGGGTAACCGTATAGCTGGCATTGCCGGCCAGAACCGCACTCAGCGTACTCTTGCCGCTGCCGTTGCGCCCCATAATGGCGTGAACCTCACCCGGCTTTATGGTCAGGTCCAGACCCTTGAGGATTTCCTTGTCCCCGATGCGGGCATGCAGATTCTTTATTTCAAGAAGATTTTCCATCCGCAGTAATTTTATTTGTTCTCCAGTTTCCGCCTTTCCTCAATCTGTTTCCTGAGATCCAGATAACGCTGCTTGCGGTACATCTTGAGCCATGCAAAGAAACCTCCGATAGCAAGAATTATGTATGCCGCGTAGACCAGAGTCATCAGCCTCAGTCCCAGACGATAGCAAAGTATTATGTTGCAGCAGTTGGCCACCATCCAGCAAAGCCAGCAGTCCAGTTTCTTCTGCGCGGACAGATACTGCGCCATGAGCACCGTTCCCAGAATGAACGCATCAAAGTAAGGAATCCTTGCCGGTGCCGGGAACAGAGACGGGAACCACATATCCACCCTGGACAGAACATAACCCCAAACGAACATGAACATAAGCACGATTGATGCAACCACAGCCCGCTGTCCGTTGTTGAACATGGTAACCTTCAGGCGAGACTTGCTGTCTTTCTCATCCTCCCTCGGATGAGTCCATCTGTAGTGTCCGAAGAAATTGATTGCCAGGGAAATCGGCTGCAGGAACATGCTGGAATAAGCCCTGGTCTGATAGAACAGCAGAAACAGCACAACATTGTAAATATATCCTATCCAGAAGTTTGCCACCTTGCCCCTGACCGCAAGGAACACGCACAAAAGTCCGCACACTGTACTGGTCACTTCCAGAGAACTGACCTTCTGGCCAAACAACTCGAACAGCACATTGTCTATGCTGAACCAGTTTATGAACATCTGTATATACTCTTCAATCATAATCATCATCCTATGCTGCCCTCAAGTGAAACCTGCAGAAGCTTCTGCGCCTCCACGGCAAACTCCATAGGCAGCTTGTTAAGCACATCCCTGGCATATCCGTTAACTATCAGCCCCACCGCATCTTCCTGGGTGATACCCCTTTGCAGGCAATAGAACAACTGGTCTTCCCCAATTTTGGAAGTAGTGGCTTCATGTTCAACGATAGCAGTAGGATTTGCACTCTCTATATGCGGGAAAGTATGCGCTCCGCAACGCGACCCCAGCAGAAGGCTATCGCACTGAGAATGGTTTCTGGCACCGGTAGCTCCCGGCCGAATCTTAACCATTCCGCGATAGCTATTCTCGCTGCAACCGGCTGATATACCCTTGCTTACAATGCGGCTGCGCGTATTCTTTCCAATATGTATCATCTTGGTTCCCGTATCCGCCTGCTGGTAATTGTTGGTTACGGCAACGCTGTAAAATTCGCTCACGGAATTCTCTCCCTTGAGTATGGTGCTCGGGTATTTCCAGGTAATCGCGGAGCCTGTCTCCACCTGAGCCCAGAAGAGGCGGGAGTTGGAGCCCTCGCACAACCCTCTCTTTGTCACCAGGTTGTAAATGCCGCCCTCTCCCTTCTTGTTGCCCGGATACCAGTTCTGCACGGTGGAATACTTCACCTCCGCATCCTGCTTTACCACAATCTCCACAACCGCTGCGTGCAGCTGGCTCTCGTCTCTCTGTGGAGCGGTGCAGCCCTCCAGATAACTCACGTAACTACCTTCATCGGCCACAATTAAAGTTCTCTCGAACTGGCCGGTGCCAAGGGCGTTGATGCGGAAATAGCTGGACAGCTCCATCGGGCAGCGCGTGTTCTTGGGGATGTAGCAGAAACTTCCGTCCGAGAAAACGGCGGAGTTCAGGGCGGAGAAATAGTTGTCTCCCACAGGCACCACGCTTGCCAGATATTTGCGCACCAAATCCGGGTAATCCCTCACGGCCTCAGAGAAAGAGCAGAAGATTATGCCCTTCTCCGCCAAGGTCTCCCGGAACGTGGTCTTTACTGATACAGAGTCAAATACGGCATCCACAGCCACGCCTCCCAGAACATTTCTCTCCTTAAGCGGAATGCCAAGTTTCTCGAACGTGGCCTCCAGCTCAGGATCCAGCTTGTCTGCTGTCTTCTTCTTTGGAGCGGCAAAATAGATTATGTCCTGGTAGTTGATTTCCGGAAGTTTCAGATGCCCCCAGGAAGGGGTTTCCATGGTCTGCCATTTGCGGAAGGCCTTCAGGCGGAACTCCAGCATCCACTCCGGCTCTCCCTTTCTCTCGGAAATGTGGCGGATTATATCCTCGTTAAGGCCCTTGGGAGCAAACTCCTGTTCCACATCGGTGACGAACCCCTCCTTGTATTCAGAAGAGGCCATTGTCTGCAATATGTCCTTTTGGCTGCCCATAGGGCCACAAAGGTAGTGATTTTATTGTTTTATCCCGATTTGCACTAACTTTGTTCCGATTATGGCTAAGAAAAAGGAAATCACCCGCACGGAAATCAAGGAGCTGGGCAGAATCAAGACTCTGGACAGGCTCTTTGAAAAAAGCAGCTTCAGGAATTCCGAGACTGCGTTTCTGCCGGCTAAAAAAGGCAGCAAAGGAATTGTCACAACCAACAAGCTCATGCTGGAAGGCGTGGACTTCGACCTCACCTACACTCCCGTCAAGTATCTGGGATACAAGGCGGCCGTGCATGCAATGGGCTACATATACGCCCAGTGCGCCAAGCCTTGCGCCCTGAATTTCTCCATCGGGGTTTCCTCCAAATTCAGCTATGAGCACATAGACTGGCTCTGGGCAGGCATACAGGCCGCCGCCAAGCTCCATTCTGTAGAAACAGTAACGCTGGACCTGGTTCCGAGCATGAGCGGACTCATGATAAGCTGCGCGGCAAGCGGACAGCTCATGGGCGGGGAACAGGGCGCGGAAATTGCCCCCAACTCTCTCATCTGCATAAGTGGAAACCTGGGCAGCGCCTGCATGGGATTCTACGTTCTGGAAAGGGAAAAGGCAGCATTCACCGGCAGCCAGCCTCAGCTGGAAAAATACAAATACCCTCTGGGCCAGTATCTCACACCGGACATAGAGCCCTCTATCCTAGACAGTTTCAAGGATGCCGGAATCTGGCCAACCGCAGGATATTTTCTGACCAGGGGGCTCGGCGATGCAGTCCGCCAGATGGCCAAAGACCATAGCTGCGGAGCCAACATCTTCCTGGACAAGATCCCTGTTGCACCGGAAGCCCGCATGATATCAGAGGAGATTGGAATAGACATGGCCACCGCCATAATCAACGGCGGAGACGACTACCGCCTGATGTATGTTTTCCCTCTGGACAAGCACGATGTTATCCGCAAGGAACTTCCGTTCCTGGAGGTGATAGGTCACACCTCAAAAGAAGGTTGCCACCTGGTTTCTCCAGACGGCAACTATCTCCAAATCAAAGCCCAGGGCTGGGAGTAAGATTTTACATCGCTGAGGAAGACTATTCTAGAAAATGGAATAGTTCACGTTCCCCTTGTACTCCACGCCCATCTTCTCCAGCTCCTTGAGAAGCAGGTTGTCCACCTCCACCAGGAACTTGGTGTCGTAATCCAGAGAGAAGCCCTTCTCCTCTTCCACAATCTTCATCTTGACAGGGGTCTTGCCTCCACCCTCGTTCCTCTGCGATGTGTGATGCTCCTTCAGAAGCTTGACCAAATCTATGCGGAACTGCTTGTTTACCAGGCGCGCCGGAACTATCAGCTCCAGAGACTGGAGACCGCTTGCCTTAACGTTTGCAAGAAGGCGCACAGACTCTATCCTGATATCCGGAGTGGGGTCCTGGGCGGAACGGTGCTTGATCTTGAGCTTGATGAACACAGCGTTTCCGTCCTTGATATAGTTCATGTTGCTCTCGTAGGCCTTGCCAAAGAGAGTGATGTTTACGCTTGAGGTGAAATCTTCCAGCGTGAACGAGCAGAACGGCCTTCCGTTTCTGGATATTCTCTCGTTTACGCCCGTTACCAGACCGCCTATGAAAAAGTCCTGGTTTTCATCTATCTGGTGGTCTCCTCCAACTTTCAGCCTGTCTGCAATTTCCCCGGCCGTTGCCGTGCAGAAATTCTCCAACTCGAACTTGAAAACATCCAGCGGATGAGAAGAAATGTACATGCCCACAAGCTCCCTTTCCTTCTTCAGGAACTCCATGATGTTCATGTCTCCCACTCTAGGAGGAATCTCCGGCTTCTTGAGCTGGAATCCCTCGTCCTGCTCTCCGAACAGAGACTCAACTTCCTTGTCCATGGCCCTGAAATCCTGATCGTACTTCATAAGGGAATCCAGAAAAACCTCTCCCTTGCGGTTCTCCATGAAATACTGGTCTCTGCGGATATCCGGGAAAGAGGAATCGAACGCTCCCGCATACACCAGATTCTCCATTGTCTTGCGGTTCAGGCTGCCTGGGCAGGCCCTTTCCACAAAGTCGTAAATATCCTTGTACGGAGCGTGTTCCACAATGCTCTCTGTAATCTGGGTGCCAAGGCCCTTGATGGCGGCAAGGCCGAACCTTATCTCCTTGTCTCCGGTTACCGTGGCGTTAACGCCGCCCTCGTTGACATCCGGACCCAGAACGCGCAGACCCATGCGCTTGCACTCGTCCATGAGCACCGTAATCTTCTTTGTATCCGAGAAGTTCTTTGTAAGGTTGGCCGCCATGAATTCCGCCGGATAATGGGTCTTCATGTAAATGGTCAAATATCCTATCCAGGCATAGCAGGTAGAATGGGACTTGTTGAACGCGTACTTTGCAAACTCCTTCCAGTCTTCCCAGATTTTCTGCAGCGTCTCCTTCTTGAAACCCTGCTCAACGCCACCCGCCAGGAATTTTTCCTCCAGCTCCAGCATCTTCTCTATGTTCTTCTTTCCCATGGCCTTACGGAGAGTATCCGCTTGGCCCTTGGTAAAGTTGGCAAGCTTCTGGCTGAGCTGCATCACCTGCTCCTGATAGACCGTAATGCCATACGTATCCGAAAGGATTTTCTCCATTTCCGGAAGCTCGTATGTAATCTGTTCCTTGCCTATCTTGCGGGCAACAAACTTAGGAATGTACTGCATAGGGCCCGGACGGTAGAGGGCGTTCATGGCTATCAGGTCCTCGAACCTGGACGGATGGAGTTCCCTCAGCCACTTCTGCATTCCCGGACTTTCAAACTGGAAAGAGGCCACTGTGTCTCCCTTTCCGAATGTCTTGAACGTGGCCTTGTCGTCCAGAGGAATCTTGTCTATGTCTATGTCTGTTCCGCGGTGCTTCTTAATGTTCGCAACTGTCTCCTTGAGTATGGATAACGTGCTGAGTCCCAGGAAGTCCATCTTGAGCATACCCACGTCTTCTATACGCTTTCCCTCATACTGGGAGATAAGGCCCTCGGTATCTGTACGGGTAGAAACCGGTATGTGTTCCGTAAGGTCGTGCGGCCCTATGATAACGGCGCAGGCATGAACGCCGGTCTGGCGAATTGTCCCTTCAAGATCCTTTGCAAAATGCAGGGTTTCCCTGATTTTTGGATCCGGGGAGTTATCGTACTCGTTCTTGAAATCCGGAATGTTCCTGAGCACATTGTCAAAGCTGGACTCTTCTCCCGGAGAGTTTGGTACCATACCGGAAAGGCGGTTGGAAACCGGAAGCGGAAGGTCCTCCACCCTGGCAACATCCTTTATGGCCTGCTTGGTCTTCATGGTGCCGAAAGTCACCACGTGAGACACATGGTCCGCGCCGTATTTTTTCTCCACGTACTCAAACACCTCTCCCCTTCTTTCCTCCTCAAAATCTATGTCTATATCAGGCATGGAAATTCTGTCAGGATTCAGGAATCTCTCGAACAGGAGATTGTACTTGATTGGATCTATGTTGGTGATTGTAAGGCAGTAAGCCACAACACTTCCGGCGGCGGAACCTCTTCCCGGACCAACCCAAATTCCCTGAGAACGGGCATAGTTGATAAAGTCGTGCACAATGAGGAAGTAATCTGGGAACCCCATCTTGCGGATGGTGTCCAGCTCAAAGTCTATCCTCTCCCTTATGCTTGGAAGAATGTTCCCGTAACGCTTCTCCGCTCCCTGGTAAACAAGGTGGCGCAGATAATCATCCGAATTCGCGAACTCGGCCGGAATGTCAAAGTGCGGAAGAATAGGCTTTATGTCTATGTTGTAACGTTCAACCTTGTCTGCAACCTCAAGAGTGTTTGTTATCACTTCCGGATGCCCCGGATTGATTTCTATCATCTCCTCCGCGGTCTTCATGTACTCCTGCTGTGTATAGTGCAGACGCTTCTCGTCTGTGAGCTTGTTGCCCGTATTTATGCAGATGAAAAGATCGTGAGCCGGCCCGTCTTCCTTGTTCACAAAGTGGCAGTCGTTTGTTGCAACGCACTTTATGCCAAGCTCTTCAGACAACGCATAAAGTACGGGATTCACCTTTTGCTGAGCCTCGAACACCTCGTTGCTCTGCCCTGGAACCTTGCAGAAATGGTTCTGGATTTCAAAGTAGTAGTCGTCTCCGAAAACGCTCTTGTACCAGACGGCCGTGTTCCTTGCCTCCTCAAGATTTCCGCGCAGGATAGACTGCGGAATCTCTCCCGCCAGACACGCGCTGCAGCAGATCAACCCCTCGTGATACTTCTGAAGAACCTCGTGGTCTACCCTAGGATGGCTGTAGAATCCCTCCGTAAATCCAATGGAGGAAATCTTCATAAGGTTATGATATCCAATAAGATTCTTTGCAAGCAAAATAAGGTGGGCGGCCGTACGGCGGTCTGTATAGCGCTTCTTTATATGTCGGCTTTCCGGAGCCACGTAAACCTCGCAGCCCACAATCGGCTTGAGTGTCTTGCCCGTCTTCTTTTCCGCTTTCTTTACACAGTCAAGAAAGTCCTTGACTCCGTACATTGCACCATGGTCTGTAAGCGCCATGGCCGGCATGTCCAGCTCCATAGCCCGCGCAACATAATCCTCTATCTTTCCCATTCCGTCCAGAATGGAATAATGGCTATGAAGATGAAGGTGAACAAAAGGGGTGCTCATTATGTGGAGATCGTTTTTCTATGTTTGCAATTTATTCTTTTACAAGTACTTTCCCTGTCATCTCAGCTGGCTGTGGAATATCCATAAGATGAAGGATGGTAGGCGCTATATCGCAGAGCCTTCCGTCTTCCACGCTCTTTACATCGGAATCCACAACCACAAACTGAACCGGATTCAGGGAGTGCTGCGTATTAGGGGTACCGTCTTGGTTGACGGCAAAATCCGCATTGCCGTGGTCTGCTGTAATCAGCACGGAATACCCGGCCTTGCGCGCCTCCTTCACAACCTTTCCAACCAGATTGTCTATGCACTCAACTGCCTTGCAGATAGCCGGATACACACCCGTATGCCCAACCATATCCCCGTTGGCAAAATTCAGGATTATCATGTCTTCCTTTCCGGTGCGGATAACGTCTATCAGTTTTTCTGCAACCTCAGGAGCACTCATTTCCGGCTGCAAATCGTAGGTTGCAACTTTTGGAGAAGCCACCAATATCCTGTCCTCATTCTCAAACGGTTCCTCCCTTCCGCCGTTGAAGAAGAAAGTTACGTGAGCGTATTTTTCTGTCTCAGCTATACGCAACTGCCTCTTGCCCGCCTCTGCAACCACCTCTCCCAAAGTATGTTGCACGTGCTCCTTGCCAAAGAGGATGTGCAGCCCTGTAAACTCGTCGTCGTACGGAGTAAGGCAGCAGTAGTACAGAGGAATGGTGTGCATCCCCTCTTCCGGCATGTCTTTCTGCGTAAGGACAGATGTCATCTCACGCGCGCGGTCATTGCGGAAATTGAAGAAGATTACGGCATCGTCTTTCTTGATAACACCCACCGGAGCGCCGTTCTCCTCTATGCAGATAGGCTTAATAAACTCGTCCGTAACACCCTCATCGTAAGAAGCTTGCACAGCCTCCACCGCAGACTGGAAGCGCGCGCCCTTTCCCTCTGTCAGAAGGTCGTAAGCGGCCTTTATCCTGTCCCAGCGCTTATCCCTGTCCATGGCATAGAAACGCCCGCACACAGAAGCAATCTTTCCGCAGCTATTTGCAATATGCTCTTCCAGCTCGGCGATGAAACCCTTGCCGCTATGCGGATCCGTATCTCTCCCGTCCATGAAGCAATGCACAAAAACTCTCTCCAGCCCGCAAGCTTTTGCGGTATCCAGAAACGCAAACAGATGCTCAAGCGAACTGTGCACTCCGCCCCTTGAAACAAGGCCCAGAAGATGCAGGTCGTGCCCCTTGGACGCGTATGCCATCACATCGTGAATCTCTTTGTTTTCCAGCATCTTGCCCTCTCTGCAAACCTTGTTTATCTTAACCAGGTCCTGATACACCACTCTGCCGGCTCCGATGTTCAGATGCCCCACCTCGGAGTTACCCATCTGCCCGTCAGGAAGTCCCACGTCCTCTCCGCAAGCCATCAGCTGCGAGTGAGGAAACTTCTCCCTCAGCGCATCTATATTCGGCTGCCCCTGAGTATATATCGCATTGGATTTGTCATTAGCACCCAATCCCCAACCGTCGAGGATCATCAGTAAAACTTTCTTTCCCATATTATCTCTTTTTCTTTGATGATTTCTTTTTCTTCTTTGCCGGAACTTCCTCCGAGAACACTCCGTAGTCTTCCATCTTCTCCGCTTCCGGAAGCACCAGAGAGAAGTCTATATTCTTCTGTTCCAGAGAGGTGCGCTCTACCTTGACTTTAACCTTATCGCCGAGCATAAAGCGCCTTCCGGAAGATTTCCCGTAAACGCAGAAGTTCTTTTCATCGAACTGGTAATAGTCATCGGTGAGCTCCCTGAGAGCAACCATTCCCTCTATGTGGGTAGGCTCCACCTGCACATAGATACCCCACTCCGTAACGCCGCTCACTGTTCCCTCAAACTCCTGGCCCACACGCTCTGCCATGTATTCCGCCATCTTGTATTTAATGCTGGCCCTCTCCGCTTCCGTTGCAATCTGCTCTCTCTGCGACGAGTGCTGGCAATAGTCTTCAAAGGCTTGCTTGTCTGCGCTCTTGCCACCCTCCAGATATCTGGTCAGAAGGCGGTGAACCATCATGTCCGGATATCTTCTGATTGGGGAAGTAAAGTGCGTGTAATACTGGAAGCCGAGTCCGTAATGCCCGATGTTTTCCGTAGAATACTGGGCACGCGCCATGCACCTGAGAGCCAGAAGCTCAATGGCATCGCACTCCGGCTTTCCGTGAATCTGCTCCACCAGCTTGTTCAGGCTGCGGGCAAGCTGCTTAGGCGTGTCCATAGCCTCTATCTTGTAGCCAAAATACTTTACAAACGTCTTGAGTTCCACAACCTTCTCCATGTTAGGCTCGTCGTGGATACGGTAAACGAACGTAGGCGCAGGCTTGCGTATTGCGGTAGAAACGTAGGTTGCCACCGCCTTGTTTGCCAGAAGCATGAATTCCTCTATGAGCCAGTTTGCAGATTTTGTAATCTTCTGCACAACATCCACAGGCTTTCCCTTCTCGTCTGTAATAACCTTCATCTCTGGGCGTTCAAAGCTTATCGAGCCCTCCTGGAACCTCTTCTTGCGCAGAACGGAAGCCAGCTTGTGGAGTTCCAGCACCGCCGTAACAACCTGTGCAGACGGAACCTTTCCCTCCGGCATCACCGGAGTGTAGGATGTCATGTCTCCGTTGTTGTCTATGATCTGCTGGGCCTCCTCATAGGCAAAGCGGAAAGCGGAGCAGATTACAGTCCTCCCGAACCACTGGCTGTAAACCTTGCCCGCGGCGTCCATCTCAAATATCGCTGAGAAGCAAAGCTTGTCCTCTCCCGGTCTCAGGGAGCAGAGGTTGTTTGAGAGAGCCTCCGGCAGCATAGGTATTGTCCTGTCTACCAGATAGACAGACGTTGCCCTGGCGTAGGCCTCGCGGTCCAGAATGGTCTGCGGCTTAACGTACCAGGACACATCTGCAATGTGGATTCCAATCTCCAGATGTCCGTTGTCCAAGACCTTGTAGGAGACTGCATCGTCAAAGTCCTTGGCATCTGCCGGGTCTATTGTAAAGATGCATTCCTTGCGCAAGTCTCTCCTTCCCTCCAGATCCTTTGCAAAAATCTTTTTCGGTATCTTGTTTGCCTCTGCCTCAACCTCTGCGGGGAATTTGTAAGGAAGACCGTATTCGGACAAAATAGCGTGCATTTCCGTGTCGTTTTCGCCCGGTTTTCCAAGCACGTCCACAATCTCTCCCACCGGAGTCTGGAACCCGCGCGGAAAATCCTTTACAAGAACGGCAACTTTCATCCCCTGCCACTCCTTCTTAACGGAATCTACCGGAACCTCGACATCATACGGCATGCTCCTGTTTTCTATGATTACCCAGGCATGCTTGCCGGTTATCTGCAAAAGTCCAACCCACGGGCGCGTGGAACGGCTTACCACACAGATAACCTCTCCCTCACTGCCCTTGTCCTCGTTTTTCTTGAGGATGGCAACCCGCACGGTATCGTTGTTGAGCGCTCCACGGAGTTTGCCTATAGGAATGAAAACGTCTTCTCTCTGGTCGTGCTTTGCCCCCGGACGCTCGTCCTCCTTGGGAGCCCTTCTTACAAAACCGTAACCCCCGGATGCAATCTCCAGCAGCCCTTCTATTTCCTCAATCGCCCTTCTTCCGTGCGGAGAGCGTCCTCCCGCCCTTCTCTCAGCGTCTCTCCCCATTGTCATGCCGCAGCGGCGGCGGGATTTCTTCATCCCGTAAACCGCTGATTTCTTCTTGGAAGAAGACGCCGGGTTCTTTCTGTTTCTCTTAGTCATTATTATCTGTACTTTTTTGTGCAACCACAAATTTAACAATTATAAAAAAAGAAAAGGGGAATTTCTTCCCCTTTTCTGAATTTTGTTCGCAATCTGCTGATTGCTACTTCTTTGCAATCTTTGCCTGTTTTCTGGCGTTGAGATCGTACATCACCGGTGTTGCAATGAACACAGATGAGAATGTACCAACTATAACACCTATTGCAAGAGCCACTGCAAATCCGCGGATGGTGTCTCCGCCAAAGATTGCTATGGCCAGCAATACAACCAGGGTTGTACCTGATGTATTGAACGTTCTTGCAAGTGTGCTGTTAACCGCACCGTTTACATTGTCCTTGAGAGTTCTCTTAGGATAAATCCTCTTGTACTCGCGGATACGGTCAAAGATAACCACGGTATCGTTGATAGAGTAACCGATGATTGTCAGCACTGCGGCAATGAATGTCTGGTCCACATCCAGGGTGAACGGCAGTATTCCGGTAAAGATGGAATAGAAGCCAATCACTATGATGGAGTCGTGAGCCAAAGCCGCAACACCGCCGGCTCCCCAAGACCAGTTGGAGAATCTTGCGGCAATGTACAGGAAGATTGCAACCAGCGCAATGATAACGGCGTATGTACCCTTGCGCTTCATGTCGTTTGCAATGGTAGGTCCCACCTTGTCCGAGCTTACGATTCCGTTAGGACTGTCTACCGTAGTGGTAAACTGCTCCTGGCTAAGGTGCTTGTCAAAGAATTCGCTTCCGCTCAGTGCGTTGTAGATCTTGCCTTCAACCTCCTGGTCAACTTCCTGGGAGTTGTCGTTGATCTTGTACTTGGTGGTAACCTTCATCTGGGAACCGGAACCGAACTGCTTAACCTCCACGCTCTCTCCAAACTCGGCCTCTACAGCCTTTCTTACCTGCTCTGCAGAAACCATCTTGTCGAACCTGAGAACGTATGTACGTCCACCCGTAAAGTCAACTCCGTAGGAGAATCCCTTTCCGAAGATGAAGAACAGGCAGGTTGCAATCACAAGCGCTGCAATAACGTAAGTTACCTTTCTCATTCCGATGAAATCGAAATGGGTGTGGGTAAGGAAGTTGCGTGTGGCTTTGCCCTCGAATGATATGCTCTTGTTCTTTGCCAGACGTCCCTCGAAGTACAGTCTGGTAATGAAGATAGAGGTAATCAGGGAGGTGATGATACCGATAATCAGAGTGGTGGCGAATCCCTGGATAGGGCCGGTACCAAAGATTACCAGTACAATACCTACGATGAGGGTTGTAATGTTTCCGTCCAGAATTGCTGAATAAGCGTTGTTGTAACCGTCTTTAACTGCAAGGCGGAGCTGTTTTCCGCTGCGGAGTTCCTCCTTGATTCTCTCGTAGATGATGACGTTGGAGTCCACCGCCATACCCAGGGTCAGAATCAAACCGGCAATACCAGGCAGGGTCAGAACCGCGCCAATGGAAATCAATGCGCCGATAAGGAAGATTACGTTGCAAACCAACGCTATGCAAGCCGCTACACCGGCTCCCCTGTAGAAGAAGAGCATGTACAGCAGCACCAGAACAAACGCTATCAGGAATGAGAACATACCTGAATTGATAGACTCTTTACCAAGGGAAGGACCAACAACCTGCTCCTGAAGAATAGAAGCCGGTGCAGGAAGCTTACCGGACTTGAGCACGTTGGAAAGGTCTGTTGCCTCTTCAAACGAGAATCTTCCGGAAATTTCGCTTCTTCCGCCCTCGATAGGCTCGTTTACGTTTGGATAGGAATAAACCATTCCGTCCAATACCACAGCAACGCATCTGTTAACGTTGTCTGCAGTGATTCTTGCCCATGTTCTTGCTCCCTCAGGATTCATGGCCATGCTTACGCAAGGATAACCGCCCTGCTCTCTGTATGAGATACTTGCATCTGTGATGCATGTTCCGTCCAGAGGAGCTTTGCCGTCTCTCTGCGAATTCTTAATGCCCACGAGTTCAAAGTAGGTGTCTGCCTTGTCTGTTGGCTTTACACTCCACATAGGAACCAGGTCTGCCGGCATGATAGCCTTGATTTGAGGCATGCTCAGATACCTGTTTACCAGTGCGGTATCCTTGTAGTGAGCCACACCCATGCAAGCCTTCATCTCCGGATTAGGACGCAAAATGGCAAGAAGCGGATGGGTCTTTGCCAAAGCCGCCTCGTTTGCAAGGGAATCGGCTGAGCCCATCTCCTTCTTTACGGCTTCTGCGAGACCGTCTCCAGTACTCTCTGCAGCAACGGAATCCTTCTGTGTCTCCTCTGTTTCTGCTGCCAGAAGCTCTCTCAAAGAGGCATCTGCCTGAGAGAGATAGCCGCTGATCTCAGAATACAGGTAAGTAGGCCAGAACTCCAGGGAAGCTGTTCCCTGAAGAAGCTTTCTTACACGCTCCGGCTCCTTAACGCCAGGGAGCTCTACCAGAATTCTTCCGGAATTGCCAAGTCTCTGGATGTTTGGAGCGGTAACTCCAAAGCGGTCTATACGGCTGCGGAGCACCTGGAAGGAGTTGGATATTGCGCTCTCTGCCTCCTGACGGATAACGTCTATAACCTGATCATCGGTGCTTTCCGTCTTGATCTTGTCTCTCATCTCATAGGTAGAGAAAACAGAGGAAAGCTTCTTGCCGTTGGAAAGCTCTTTCCAGGCCTGTGCAAAGAGGGTTATGAAGTCTTGACGCTTCTCAACCTCGTCTTTTGTGGCCTTGTCCAAAGCCTTTACGAATTCTTCTGACTGGTTATTGTTGCTCAGAGCCTTTACCAGATCCTTCAGCTGAACCTGCATCATCACGTTCATACCGCCCTTAAGGTCCAGACCCAGCTTTATTTCCTTCTCCTTCACCTCTTTGTAGGTGTTGCTCAGGAACACTTTCTGGTCTGCTATGGAATCCAGGTAATATCTGTTCTTTACTTTGTTTACAGAGTCCAAGTAGTAAGCCTGGTCATCTTCCGGTACCAGAGCGAATTCCGGCTTGGCTTTCTCTGTCTCTATGGCTTTGGCTGCATATTCTTCCGCCTTCTTCTCCTGATGTCTTGTAGCCCAAGTGAACGATAGCTGATACAGACAGGCCAGCAAGATCAGAATTGCCAATACTCTAAAGAGCCCTTTGTTTTGCATTATAACTCATTTTTTGATAACAGGCTGCAAATGTACAATTTTTTCGTTAAAAAAAAGTATTTAGTATATTTGTCAAGATGAAGAAAACCATATCGCTAACCATATTACTGTTGGGTTGCCTTTTCCTCAGCGATGAAATAGCGGCCCAGACATTAAGCCAGGGCGCGCAGAAAAACGAGCTCCGGGCAGACTCGCTTTACCGCAGGTATGAATTTGCCCGGGCCGCCAAAATATACGCACAGATGGCGCAAACCGCAGAGCCTCAGGATAAAAGCCGCCTGGAGCTCAAGTCTATCGCCTGTCAGAACGGAGAGGCTATGCTGCAGTATGTGTCCACCCCTACAATAGTCACCCGCAAGGTTCTGGAGAAAAACGATTTCTTCCTCTACTACCCTAAAATCAGCACCGTGGGGCATTTCATCCACGCTCCCGCCGGCCTTGCCTCCACAAGCGATACGCTCTATCTTCCGGACAACAAGAACACCCTCTACTACAGCACAAAAGACAACTACGGAGTCTGGAACATCTTTATAACACGCAAGCAGCCAGACGGTTCCTGGAGCGCCCCGGAATCTCTGGGAAGCAATGTCAACAGCAAGGGCAACGAGCTCTTCCCGTTCCTTTCTCCAGACGGCAAGCGCCTGTATTTCTCTTCCAACGGCCATTACGGAGCCGGAGGCTATGACCTTTATGTCAGCGTTTGGGACGAGTCCAAGCAGGAATGGGGCGTTGCCCAGAACATGGGTTTCCCGTACTCATCGCCGAGCGACGACTTCTTCTTCTACATTACCCCAGACGGCAAATACGCCGCTTTCTCCTCTACCAGATTGCTGGATCAGACAGGCTCCCGCCTCTTCAACAGCACAAAAGTCATCTGCTATGTGGTTGAATATGAAGATGATCCTATAAAGCACCCGGCCACTTCCCAAGAGGCTTACGAGCTGTCTCTCCTCCGCAGTGCCGTTGTCTTGACCCAAGAGCAGAGAGACTCCATCAGCAATGCCGCGGTGGAAAAGGCGCTCGAGGGCGTGGAGAGGAAAAACGCCACGGAGGAGATGGATTCCACCGCCCGCAAAATCACAGAAAACTACACCCTGGCAACCCAGAAATTCCGCCAGCTCAGGGCTCAGAGAGAAAAGCTCCAGGCCAGCCAGGCTGCATACAGAGCCTTCTACACAGAGCTCAACAACAGGCTCTCCCGGGAAGAAGACCCGGATGAGATATTCCTCAAGAAAGACTCCATTAAGTTTATATCTAACCGCATCGCAGAGTCTGAAAGCGCAATGTTAGCTGTAAGCCAGCAGCTTAGAGAGGTAAGCCGGGAGATCCGGGCTATAGAGGAAGGGTTCATGGCTTCCGGAATAGATGTCCCGGCCAATACTGCCTTCAAGAGTTCCGAGCAGCTCAAGGCAGAAACGGAAACCGGAGTGGCCCAGGAGGATGACGAGAACATAGCCCGCCTTCTGGCGGTAAAGTCTCCGGTGGTGGCCGCAGACAATTTCAAGGTAGAAAGAATCCGCCCGGAAGTGGACCTGAAATTCAAGATACAGAAGAAGGGCACTCTCGTAGACCTGGAAGATTTCCCGCAAGGGCTCATCTACCAGATACGTTTCACCAGCTCTGCAAAGAAACTCACAACCGCCTCGTTTAAAGGCCTTACCCCTGTCTTTGAGAGGAATACCGGAGGAAGATTTGTCTACACCGCCGGATGTTTTGCAAAGTATTCGGAGGCAAACCGCCAGCTCTCAAGGGTAAAGAAACTTGGTTTCTCCTCTGCCACGATAGTAGCGTACGAAAACGGCACCGCCATCCCTCTGGATGTCGCCCGCAAAAAGGAAGCCGCCGCAAAGCAGGCCGCCCAAATCAAAACTACGCCGTATAAGGTTGTAATCATCAGCACCGAATCCGCCCTGGAATCCCAGCTCATGAAACTCATCCAGTCTACCGGAAAAGACATTGCCAAAAGCGCCACGGAAGAAGGCTACAAATTCGTAAGCGGCCCGTACCCGTCCGAAAAAGATGCACAGGAACTGGCAGACAGAATCAAGGCCATCTCAGACAAAAAAGTTTACATAGAGGCCGTAAATTAAAAAAATGTTATATTTGCAGTCCATTTGACTCGGCACATACCACGGTGAGGTGGGAGAGTGGCTGAATCCAGCAGTTTGCTAAACTGCCGAACCGGTTTAACGGTTCCGCGAGTTCGAATCTCGCCCTCACCGCCA
>JAFZMA010000140.1 GCA_017551215.1 Bacteroidales bacterium
ATATTACCCTAATAAAAACAAATAAAAAGAGGCCACTGCGGCATGAAGAAGAGGGTTTTAATAATCACATACTACTGGCCACCGAGTGGAGGAAGTGGAGTTCAGCGATGGCTTAAGACATCCAAATATCTTCCGGAGTTTGGATGGGAGCCGGTTGTTTACACTCCGCTCAACCCGGATGTGAATTCTGTTGACGAGTCTCTTCTTAAAGATGTGTCTCCAGAACTTGAAGTCATCAAGAGAAAAATCCGGGAGCCATACGCCGCGTATAAATTCCTCTCCGGAAAGAAGAAAGGAGAGCACCTTCAGGCAAACCTGATTGCCACAAAAAAGAGTTTTTTCAGTCGGCTTTCTATGCACATCCGCGCCAACTGGTTCATTCCGGATCCGAGATGCTGGTGGATAAAACCTTCCGTAAAGTATCTTTCAAAAATCATCCGCCAACAAACAACATCAAATGAACGTACGGCAAATAACAATGGCGTTGGATTTGATGCCGTCATAAGTACGGGACCACCTCATTCCATGCACCTGATTGCCAAGGAACTGCACAGACGGTTCGGTATTCCGTGGATTGCGGATTTCAGAGACCCGTGGACAAAGATTTTCTACTTCAAGCATCTTGGACTGAGTGAAAAATCGCTGAGGAAACACAAGGCGCTGGAAAGGAGCGTGCTTGAAGAAGCGGACAGGGTTGTGGTAGTTTCTGAGCAGATGAAAGCTGAATTTTCTACGGGAGAATATGATGGTTTTGCAGACAAGATTTACGTGATTCCGAACGGCTATGATCCGGACGATTTTTCCGCAGAAAAAAATCCGGAACTGAAGACCACACAACAAGAAGTGACGCGCATAATAGAACGCCATTGCAAAGCAAGCTCGCCAATGGAAACAGAGGGGAAAAAATTTGTGGTGGCGCACACGGGGCTGATGCCACAGAGCGCAGATCCGGACAGGCTGTGGAAGGTGCTCGGCGATATGGTAAAAGAAGATGCGAAATTCAAGGAAAAGTTGCTGATTGCGGTGATGGGACAGACAGATGATTGCACAAGAAATGAAATCGCCGAGAATGGGCTTTCAGATAACTTCACAGACCTTGGATACGTACCTCACAGCACAAGCGTTGCCTGGATGAAACGCGCTGATTTGCTGCTTCTTCCGCTGAGAAAGGAGAAGGAGTCAAAGGCTATTGTCACGGGCAAGTTCTTTGAGTATCTTGCTAGTGGAAACAGGATTCTGGCGTTCGGTCCAACGGATGGAAATCTGGCAGAAGAACTCAGGCTTACGGGAAGCGGAAATATTTGTGAGTTTGATGACGAGGCGGGTATAAAATCTTGTATGCAGAATATCTGGAAAGAGTATAAAGACTCCAGCGCCGGTGGCAAGATTTCCACGCAAAATATCACGGCTGAACAGATGGCGCGGCGCCAACAATTTTCACGCGAAAAGGGCGCAGAAAATTTTGCTGCAATGCTTGACAACATCAAACCTCACGGACAATAACAATTGAATAATAAGACAGAGAATCTACTATATGACAGAGAGCAACAACAAAGGATGGCTTAGAAAACTGGTTCCATATGTACTTGCTATTGTGGCGTTTATCGTCATAGGCTATGCTTATGCCCCTTATACGCTGAGCGGCAAGGTGGTAAACCAGAGCGACATTTCCAGCTGGAAGGGAATGAGCCGGGAGATTGTGGAATGGAACGAGTCTCATCCGGACGACCAGACATACTGGACTAATTCCATGTTTTCCGGTATGCCTGCAACAACCATTTCCGTCATCTATCACGGAGACATTACAAAGTATCTTTATGACATCTTGTTTGTGGGTCAGAGACCGGCAAGTTATCTCATCATTTGCATGGTTGGAGCGTTTCTCATGTTCCTGGCTTTTGGAGTGAATATCTGGCTCGCGATTTTGGGTGCCATTGGCGTTGCTTTCTGCTCGTACAATATGCAGATAATACAGGTGGGGCATAACACCAAAATGGTGGCCATTGCATTCATGCCTTGGGTGATTGCTTCCATAGTATATGCGTACAGGAAAAACTGGCTGCTCGGAGCCGCTTTTTTCGGCCTTGCTTTGAGCTTCCAGATTAAGGCCAATCACCCGCAGATAACCTACTACCTTGCACTGGTTATTCTGGGCTTTGCTGTATGGCAATTCTTCAAGGCAATTAAAGAAAAGGCTTTCGGAAAATTTGTCAGAACATCTGTGGCAGTTCTGGTGGCCGGACTGCTGGGCATAGCGGCTAACACCAACCATCTCTGGCCGACCTACGAGTACGGACAACACACCATGAGAGGCGGCTCAGAGCTGTCTGTAGGGGCGGACAAGGGGGCGGACAAAGCCCAAGCCGGACAAAAGACCCGCAGCGGACTGGACCTTGAATATGCCACCCAATGGTCTTACGGAATAGAGGAAACTCCGAACATTTTCATACCGGATTTTAACGGCGGGGCATCCAGCGGAGCGCTCACAAAGTCCTCCGAAACCTACAAGATTCTCACCCAAAAATTCAACTATCCGGCAATTCAGGCACAGCAGGCCGTACAGAGCCTTCCGCTGTACTGGGGACCGCAGGCTTTCACCGCCGGTCCGATGTACATGGGGGCGGTCCTGATTTTCCTTTTTGTACTTGGATTGTTCACTGTAAAAGGGGGCCTGAAATGGTGGATTGTGGCAGTGTCTGCACTTGCAGTTATCCTGTCCTGGGGATACCACTTTATGGCACCTACAAAGTTTTTCTTTGAGTACATGCCGATGTACAATAAATTCCGCACGGTTTCCATGATTCTGGTCATCCTTCAGGTAACCGTTCCAATACTCGGAATTATTGCCATAGACAGCTTTATAAAACTGGATAAGGCCATCGCCAAAAAAGCCCTTCTTTGGGCGACAATTATTTGCGGAGGATTTGCCGCTTTGTTCGCCCTTGTTCCGTCTCTTGCCGGAAGTTTTACTTCTTCATACGACAGCCAGTTGCCAGGGGAGCTTGTAGGCGCTATCAGGGAAGACCGCGCGAGCCTACTGAGGGCAGATGCTTTCCGCAGCCTGATATTTGTTCTGCTTGCAGCTTTAGCGTTATGGCTTGCCTTCTCAAAGAAACTCAAGGAGGTATGGTTCTATGTAGCTATGATTGTGCTTGTTATAGCTGATATGTGGACTATAGACAAACGCTATCTTTCAGAGAAAGATTTTGTCACCGACAAGGAATTCACATCCGTCCTGAATGAAAGATATGTAGACAAATATATCCACGAATACGACAAGGATCCGGACTTCCGCGTTCTTGACCTTACTGTAGATCCTTTCAACAACGCATACATTAGTTATCAACATAAGACTATCGGTGGATATTCACCGGCTAAAATGCAAAGGTATCAGGATCTTATAGACCGTTACATCCGTCCTGAAATGAACGGGGTTATTACAGATATCAAGGGTGCCGGCACATACGAAGAAGCTTCCAGCTCCATCACATATCATCCGGTTTTAAGCATGCTCAACACACGCTACTTTATTTTCAATCCGGATATGGCTCCGCTTGTAAATCCTTTTGCACAAGGTAATTGCTGGTTTGCTGGAAGCATCGCTGAGGTAAACAGCGCAAATGAAGAAATTGAAAAGCTGGGCCAAATAGATCTCAGAAAACAGGCTGTTGTTAGCAAGGAGTTTGTTGAAAAGAACCCTGGATTAAGGGGAGTTCATCGCGGAGAAATAAAAATGGATTCCATGACGGTTTCCAGTGTGGCATACGATTTTGCTTCTATCAACCTGACAAGCTATGCGCCTAACAAACTTGTCTACCGCTATAGCAGCGCAACTCCGCAAGCAGCCATATTCTCAGAGGTTTATTATCCAGGATGGAAGGCCACCTTCAACGGAAAAGAGCTGGACATCTTCCGCGCAAACTGGATATTGAGAGGCGTGCTCCTGCCTGCCGGAGAGGGAGACATAACGTTCACATTCCATCCGGAAAGCTTTGTCAAGGGAGAGCGGTATTCATTGATAGCATCCGTGCTTCTTGTACTGCTGCTGATAGCTGCTATCGCGTTTTCTGCCAGAAAGAAGAAGACCGCCTAATTACCTATCAGCGAGTTGACTATAATTATCGCCACAATTACGGGAGCGATATATTTTACAAATACCCGGAGTGTGCCAAGAAGCCACTTCGGGATTTTGTATCTGCCACCGCTTGTGATCTCGTCATAGAAATCTTCCTTCTTGATTTTCCATCCGGCAAAGATGGCAACCAAAAGCGCGCAGGATGCCAGACAGATATTTGAAGAGATATAGTCAAAGAATTCGAATATGGTGAAATTGAACAGCTTCCAGCCGGAAAGCATGCCAAAGCTCAACGCGCACAATACCGCAAACACAACTACTACCGCAAGAGAAATAAACACGGCTTTTATTCGGCTGGAATTAAACTCCTCCTTCAGGAATGCCACTATTGTTTCCATCAGCGATATAGAAGAAGAAAGCGCTGCGGCAAACAGAATGAAATAGAAAATTATGGAAAGGATTTTTCCCATCGGCATGCCAACGAAAACGTATGGAAGGGAAATGAACGCAAGACCCGCTCCCTGATCCGGCTGCATTCCAGCGGAGAATACGGCAGGAAGAATAGCCATACCCGCAAGCAGAGCGAACAGCGTATCGGATAGTGTTGTTACTGTGGTTGTTTTCAATAGGTTATCGCTCTTCTTTGCATAAGAGGCGTATGTGATTATTGCACCGCATCCAATGCTGAGACTCAAAAATCCCTGGCCCAAAGCCTTAAGCGCCGTAGTGAAATTAACCTTGGAAAAATCCGGCTTAAACAGGAAATTCAAACCTTGCTTTGCGCCCGGAAGAGTCATGGAATAAATCACAATGAATACTATCAGAAGAGCAAGGGCGCTCATCAGATATTTGTTTGTCCTCTCTATGCCTCTCCTCACTCCTCCAAGAATAACCACCGCGGTAAAAAACAGAAACAGCAATGTGTAGAAAGTGTTCTCTGAAGGCGATTGAACCATATTGTTGAAAACTCCCTCAAAATCTGTCTGCGGTGTGAAAATCATCCTCAGCGATTTTATGAAATAGTCTATGGTCCAGCCTCCTACAACAACGTAGAAAGACAACAGTATAACGCATGTGAGAACCGCAAGCAATCCGGTGTGCTTCCATCCAGAATGTGGACGGAGCTTCTCGAAAGCCCCGAACGTATTGGCCTGGCTGCGTCTTCCAATCACAAACTCGCACACCATAATCGGCATGCACAGGAAAACTATGCAGACAAGATAAAGAATGATGAACGCAGCACCTCCGTTTGTTCCCACAAGATACGGGAATCTCCATAGGTTACCCAATCCGATAGCCGAGCCGACGAGCGCAAGTATGACACCCAAATTACTCTTGAACGAGTCTCTTTCCTTAGACATATTGTAACGTTATTGCTGTTTCTTCAGGCGCTTTCTTTCGTAAACAATGAACTGGAACTTTATATTGTTTTCCTCATCTGTGAGGATGTCTGAAGTTTCCGTAACAACCCACTCTTTCTCATCGATAACAGGGAAGAAAGCATCTGCCCCCTCCGCCTTGGCATAAACTCTTGTAATATACAGCCTCTTAGCGTATTGCAGCGCCGCCGCGTAGATACTTCCGCCCCCTATGACAAAGAACTCTTCTTTCCTTTTTCTGCTCAGCGATGTCAACAGCCTGTCAAGATCTTTTGCCTGTTCAATGGAAGTGTTGTTTGGCGTGCCGTCCTTTTTCAAAGCGGGAATTTCCGGAAAAGCGAGTGCGGATTTGGACACTACAATGTTCCTTCTTCCCGGAAGCGGACGGCCTATGCTTTCGTAAGTTTTTCTTCCCATAATCACGGCATGTCCGCTTGTGACCTTCTTGAAATACTTGAGGTCTTCTGATATGTGCCATAGAAGACTGTTCTTTTTTCCTATGGCGTTATTGTCTGCAACTGCCGCAATGATGGATATCATAATCTGTTGAACTGCTGGTGGTTGGTATTCGTTTTAAACGGCTACTGGAGCCTTGATGGCAGGATATGGATCATAGCCTGTAAGCTCAAAGTCTTCATACCTGAAAGAGAATATGTCTTTATGGTCTCCGTGGATCAGCATCTTTGGAAGGGCGCGCGGTGTCCTGGAAAGTTGCTCTTTAACCTGCTCAAAATGATTCAGATAGATGTGCGTGTCTCCCGTTGTATGAATGAAATCTCCAAGTTCAAAATGCATCACCTTTGCAATCATCATTGTAAGAAGAGCGTATGACGCTATGTTGAACGGAACGCCCAGGAACGTGTCCGCGCTCCTCTGATACAGCTGGCAACTCAGCTTGTTGTCCGCAACGTAGAACTGGAACAGGGAATGGCACGGAGGGAGAGCCATTTTGTCTATCTGTGCCACATTCCAGGAAGAGATGATAATACGCCTGGAGTCAGGATTGTTCCTGAGCATATCCATCACGTTCTGCAACTGGTCTATAGTCTGGCCGTTACCGCAATCCCATCTTCTCCACTGCGCTCCGTACACAGGACCAAGTTCTCCGTTTTCGTCGGCCCACTCGTCCCATATACTTACGCCGTGATCTTTCAGATACTTGATGTTGGTATCTCCGTTAATAAACCACAATAGCTCGTATATGATTGATTTCAAATGGACTTTCTTTGTGGTAAGCAGAGGAAATCCATCGCTGAGCCTAAACCTCATCTGATGGCCGAATATGCTTTTTGTTCCCACGCCGGTGCGGTCTTTCTTGACTACACCATCATCCATTATCTTCCTGAGTAAATCCAAATATTGCTTCATGCGTACAAATTTACTCAAAAAGATATATAGTCAGCAATATCGGGAGGTGGTCGCTGGCGCCGGCGTTGAAACGGGGGCCGATAAAGGTGCGGCGGGTTTTAGTGCCGAGATATTTCTTGTCTGTTTGCAGAAGGTGCGGAAATGCCAGGATTTGGACTTTTGCATTCAGGTTGCCGGATGCCAGAAACTGGTCCAGCATTTCCCAGCTTCCTTTGTATTTATGGGTTCCTGTTATGGTACAACCAGAGCGTTTGAGAGAGTCCTTAAGTGCGGCGGAAATGTTCACCAATGTTGGTAACGATTGGGGTAAAGTGTTATGGGTGTTTGATTGCGGATTGCAGAGGTTGCGCATAGGAACAGATGACGGGCTGTCGTTGAAGTCTCCCATTGCCACAACTTTTGCGTACGGGTTTTCTGTGAATATGGAATCCACGGCCGCCTTTAAAAGATTTGATGCCTCCATCCTGCGCGGAAGTGACTTCCTCTCTCCGCCAAGCTTTGACGGCCAGTGGTTTACAAAGATGTGGACAGTGTCTTTCCAACCACTTGACGGAGGAGAGTATTCAACCTTTGCATAGAGGATGTCTCTGGTTTTGAAGGAACGAATTCTGAGGAACGCCGTGTCCAGAATCTTTATTTCTTCTCTGCGATACAGAAGCGCCACGTCTATTCCCCTGGCATCCGGAGAATCTTTGTGTACAATTCCGTAGCCGAACTTTGAAAGCGGGGTGTTGTAGACAAGATTCTTCAGTATCCTCAGGTTTTCCACCTCGCACACGCCAATGATTGAAGGGTAAGCGCCTTCTTTGTCCTTAACCGCAATCATGGTCTTGGATATGAGATCCCTTTTTGCGCCAAACCTCTTCCACGTAACAACTTTTGGATTGTCTTCAACGCTTTCTTCTCTGGATGGCAAAAAGAAATTCTCAAGATTCCAGAACATTATCAACAACACCGCATATTTCAAAAAATTATCCATACAGCAACCTTCCTTTTCTAAAATCATTTAATTAACAATAACGCATGGTTAAAGGTATGGGGTTGCGCGCACGGGCGGATGCCAAACGGTACAATTTACCTTTTGGCGCAAACGGGTTTATTCTTTGGGGATTGTTTGTTATTTTTGCACAGGTTATAAAAGAAGATGAAATGTCTGTAAAATGTGGCATTGTAGGCCTTCCGAATGTAGGGAAGAGCACACTTTTCAACTGTATAAGTTCCGCCAAGGCAGAGGCGGCGAATTTTCCGTTCTGCACAATCAATCCTCAGATAGGCTCCACAGCCGTTCCGGACAAGAGACTGGAGAAGCTTGTGGAAATGGTTCACCCGAGAAACGTAGTGCCGGCAACGGTTGAGATTGTGGACATAGCTGGTCTGGTGAAGGGAGCCAGCCACGGAGAAGGCCTTGGCAACCAGTTCCTTGCGAATATCAGAGAAACGGATGCCATCCTTCATGTGCTGCGTTGTTTTGACGACCCTAACATAGCCCACGTAGACGGAAGCGTAAATCCGGTTCGCGATAAAGAAGTCATAGACACCGAGCTTCAGCTGAAAGACCTGGAAACGGTTGAAAACCGTCTGGCCAAGGTTGGCAAGCAGGCAAAGATGGGGGCGGACAAAGAAGCCCAGAAAATGTGCGCCGTGCTGGAACGCTACAAGGAGGTTTTGGAAAGAGGAGAGAATGCCCGTAGCGTGGTGTTCGATAACAAGGAAGACATTAAGCTGGCAAAGAGCCTGTTCCTTCTAACAGCCAAGCCGGTTATGTATGTATGCAATGTTGATGAGGCTAGCGCGGCTACTGGAAACGGGTACGTAGATGCTGTAAGAGAGGCTGTTAAGAACGAGGACGCTGAAATTCTGGTGTTGGCCGCCAAGATAGAGTCAGACATCGCCGAGATGGATTCTTTTGAAGACAAACAGATGTTTCTTCAGGATCTGGGGCTTCAGGAGAGCGGCATTGTGCGTTTAGTCCAGAGCGCTTACCGCCTGCTTGGGCTTCAGACTTACTTCACCCAGGGAGAGCCGGAGGTGCGTGCATGGACATTTAAAAAGGGAGACAAGGCACCTCAGGCTGCTGGAGTCATCCACTCGGATTTTGAAAAGGGATTCATAAGGGCAGAGGTCATAAAGTTCCAGGATTTTGTCAAGTACGGAAGCGAGAGCGCATGCCGTGCCGCCGGAAAATTGGCCACAGAAGGCAAGGAATATGTGGTCCAAGATGGCGATATAATGCACTTTCTGTTCAATGTGTAGGTTTTTTTATTACTTTTGTAGCCCTTGTGCCCAAGGGTACTTTTTTATTGGATAAACTTTAGATATTAAGATTATATGGCAGTTCTTGAGAAAATGCGTAAAAGGATGGGAGTTTTTATTTCCATCGTTATCGCAATTGCGTTGCTGGCGTTCATTGTCAATCCGGACGATCTCCAGAGGGTGATGTCCATGTTCTCATCAAGGTATGATGTGGCAAAGATTGCCGGAAAGACCATTAACCAGCAGGAATTCAGCAAGAAAGTTGAATATTACAACACCATCGCAAAGCTTACCGGCTCCAACGAGGGAAACAGCGAGGAGTTCAGCGAGAGGATTAACAACGAGGCTTGGAACAGCATCATTGCAGACAATGTCCTCATGCCTGCATGCGAGAAGGCCGGCATTAAAATCGGCGATGGAGAAATAGAAGACATGTGCGGAGGAGTGGAGATTTCCCCTGTTCTCCTCAGCGAAGGAGCTTTTGTGGACCAGAACGGTATATTCGACAAGGCTAAATTCCAGGAGTTTATCCAGAATATAGACCTTGACGAGACCGGCCAGCTGGCCGCTTACTGGGGATACCTGGAAAACAACATGATCCAGGAGAGGATGTTCACCAAGTATGCGGTTATGATTGCAAAGGGAACTGTTGCAAACAAGCTGCAGGTACGCAGGGAAATCGCTGAGAACAACAACTCTTACGACGTTGATTTTGTAATCCAGCCAATGTCATACGAAAGAGACACTACTGTAAAGGTTACAAATGACGAAATAAAGAAATACTACGAAGAAATTCGTCCTGCTCTTAAGAAAGTGGAGACAAGAGACGCTCAGATTATAGTTCTTCCTATTGACCCTTCAGAGAAAGACGTTGAGGCAACCCAGAACGAAATGGATGGCCTTTACGCTTCTTTCGAGACTCTGCCTGATACAGACATGAAGGCTTTCATTACCAAGAACTCTGACATCCCTTTCAACGATCTTTATTTCAAGAGCGATGAACTCAGAGAAGTTTCCGGTATTCTTGCAGACTTTGTGGCAGAAAATAAGGCCGGTGCTTTCCTGCAGCCACAGCACTATGACAATCAGTTTGTTGCCGCCAAGATTCTGGACGTTGCAAACAGGCCTGACTCAGTATTCCTGAAGTACATCCCTACTGCTGACGAAAAGATGGCAGACAGTATTATCAATGTGCTTAAGGATGGTGCAGATTTCACCGAGGTTGCAGCCAAGTATGTTCAGCCTCAGAGAGGCGCTGAGCCAGGATCGCTCGGCTGGATAACCGAGTCTGTCTGCTATGCAAATCTTCCTGTAGGATTCATGCAGGCGTTTACCGCAAAGAGCGGAGACCTGTTCAAGGTTGATGCCGGCGGAGCTCTTCTGGTTGCCAAGGTTGACAAACAGACAAAGCCTGTCAAGAAGTCTAAGGTTGCCATCCTTTCCCTGAAAGCGGCAGCCAGTCAGGAAACCTTCTCCAATATTTATGCAGAGGCTGGAAAAGTTCTGGACAACAGCGGAAAAGACATCAAGAAGATGGAAGATTACGCTATTGAAAACCATCTGAATTTTATTCCGGCAAACAGCCTCCTTGGCGGAGCCAAGACCATCGGAAACTATGACAACATGAAAGAAGTCAGCCGCTGGATTTTCTCTGCAAAAGAGGGCGAAATTTCTGACATCATAACTATTAACAACAAGTATTACGTCATTGCCGCACTCAAGAAGATTCATCCGGCAGGATATGCTTCTCTTGAGGAAATGTCAGATCAGCTTAAGCAGTATCTCATTGTTAAAAAGACCATAGACAATATGGCCGAAAATGTGGTTAAGACAGTGGATAACGCTTCTTCTCTGGATGAGATTTCTGAAAAGCTGGGAACATCAGTAAGCAGTGTCAACGATGTTACTTTCTCTTCCCTGAACGCAGGCCAGCAGCTGGATCCTCTCTTTGTAGGAAGCATTGCAAAGGCCGGTGCAGAGGGAAACAGGAACATTGTAGGACCAGTCAAGGGTTCTTTGGGAGTTTACTACTTCCAGATCAAAGACAGCAAAATGGGAGCTTTCTACACAGAAAGCGACGCCCAGAACAAGAGCAACAATGCCGTTTACTCTATCATCAACGTGTTGCCTCAGGTAATGAGCAACGATGCAAACGTTGTTGATCAGCGTTACAAGTTCTATTAGGATGTCAGTTCAGGATTTTGACTGAGACGGTTTCTATCCTCTTTTTCGAAGTCTTGAGAACTGTAAAGGAGATGTTCCCTATGCGGAATGTCTCCTTTTCTTTTGGTATGAAACCAACGTTGTAAAGAATGAGTCCGGCCAGTGTTTCGTATGCGTCATCTTCCGGAAGAGACAATTCGTGGCGGCGGTTTATGTCCTTGACATCCAGCCTAGCGGAGAATATCCATTCCTTATCGGATACTTTCTTTTCCACAAACTCGTTGCGGTCCAGCTCGTCTTCTATTTCTCCAAAGATTTCCTCTATCAGGTCTTCCAGAGTGATGATTCCTTCCGTGCCGCCATATTCATCGTTGACCACAACAATATTCTCTTTGCTGGAAGTCATTTTCTCCAGCAGAGTTCTGGCATCCATGTCCATTGCAACATGGGTAATTGG
Source organism: Bacteroidales bacterium (assembly GCA_017551215.1). The sequence goes on from JAFZMA010000140.1 coordinate 11,696, forward strand.
CCTCAGGATTTCTGAAATGGAGTCCTTCTTTCCCTGTAGCAGGTCCTTGGAAAGCACATAGCCGATAATATCGTCTATGTTCTCCCTGTAGACCACAATTCTGGAGTATCCCGTATCTACAAAAAGGCTCAGCAGTTCGTCTATACTGTCCTCAATATCAATGGCTACAATCTCTGTACGAGGAATAAGGCACTCCTTGATTTTGGTAGAAGAGAAATCCATGGCGTTCTGGAAAATCTCGATATCGGAAGGCACATCGTCTCCCTGCGCATCCTCAACCTCTTCGCTGAGATTAAGAAGATCCACAGTATCGAACTTCCCGTCCTGCTGGGCGGAAGTCTGCATGACCCTAGGTTTCTTGCCGATTATCAAATAAGCCAGATGGTTGGTAAGCCAGGTCAGCGGATAGAAAAGCCAGTAGAAAAAAAGTATCACCCTGTAAAGAGAGGAAAACACCTTGTTGGCATTGAGCAAGCACAGCGCCTTTGGAAGGTACTCTGCTGTAACCATCACTATCACAGTGGCTACCACCGTTTCTATGATTATAATCAGCGATGTGGAGGACGTTATGTGGGCAACCAGGAAAGGATTGAGCAGATGGGCCGCAGCAATACTGTAAACCACCACAAAAATGTTGTTGCCCATCAGCAGGCTGCTTATCAGATCGCTCTCGTTGCGGATGAAGCGGTCCATTGCAATGGCATATTTCTTACCCTCTTTCTTGTCCAGGGCCACCTTGAGCCTGTTGCAATGAAGAAAAGCCATCTCGTACCCGGAAAACAGGGCGCAGAAGCAAAGAGCCACAATAACTATGATGATGTTGTAAATCATTGTTAGCGGTCTTTTCCCTTGACTTTAAGGTCTGCCTCTATCTTGGAAGGATCCAGAATAGGACCCACGAAATTAGCCGTATCCACATAAAGGGAATCCTCAGCGATGCGGGTAAAGGAATCGAACGGGCGAAGGATTTCCGCATTGCGCGCCTGCTCGTCGCTCTGCATTCCATAGCCCTGCATAAATCCCTGTGGGGAAGACATTTCCACAAAGCAATGCGTATAGATTTTGTGTTCGTACCTGTCCCAGTATAAGGTATCTGTCTTGAGTGTCTGGCCGTTCAGATAATTTGTAATAACAACGTCTCCGAACACCTCCCATGTTTCAGACTTGTCTTTGAATACCGTGTGGCGGGCTTTCTTTGAACAGATGCTGGTTTCAAGATCTTTGCCCTTATACGAATACACCTCGAATCCCTTTGGAAAAATTTCGTATGACATGGAGTCGTTTTCATATTTTTCCATACGGACTGCTTCCACCCTGAGAATCTGTTCCCCGTTCTCGCTCTGGATAGCCAATATGCTGTCTCCCACCTGGCGGGGAGTTGTACTCATGTCTATCTGATCCGTAACCTCCGTCTTGTTGCCACAGGATACAAGCAAAGCGAAAGCAGCAGCAACCCAAAGGTGTGCTGCTGCCGATTCCGCTATATGACGGAGATTCTTGAACATAAATCCCGTTAGATTACTTCAAGGTCCTTACGGTTGTGGAAGCACTCATTCCGCCGCAAGAGATTGAATAACCCTTGCCGTCTGTAAGGTCATACATGAAGGCATCCTGTGCTGTCGGGAAATAGTTGCGGTATCTTGCAATGTTCTTGTCTGCCTCACCGGCAAGAGAAGGATCCTTTGCCTTTGCTCTCTGCATGTAGTCTGTTGCAACCCAGAACTTTGCTCTCTTTGCAATCTCATCTCCGGCGCAAGGGGTGGCTGCCCAGATAGTACCTATCAGCATCTCTGCCTTGCCGGCATACTTAGGATTGAGTTCGGCTGCCTGGCGTGCGGTGGAAACCGCTGCACCATACTGGTGGTTGCTGTAATGGATTGTAGCAAGCTCGTACAGATAAGTACCCTTGTCAACTCCGGTTGCTACATTGGTAGCCTCCTTCAGGTAGTTGAGTGCGGTAGCCTTGTCTCCCTTGGAATTGAAGAACCTGTACAGATAATATGCTGTTCCTGCAGAAGGCTCCAGCTTGTACATCTGTGCTACTACCTTGGAGAAGAGATCGCTCTCTGTGCACTCGTTGCTGTTCAACAGGCTGGAGATGGTCTTCAGCATAGTCATATCTTCCTGATTCTGCTCGAATCTTGGAGTGAACACCTTTATCAGGTTGTCGCAAGTTGCCACACCGGAAGTGATGAACGCATTCTGGAGCATTGCCTCTGCTGCATCTATTGTGGTGTCTTCCGGCATTGCTGCACGGCGGGCCTCAAAAATATCGTTATACTTTGAGTAGAGGTTCATTATGTCTTCCTCTGTCTTCTGGCCGGCTGCAAAAAGTTCAGTGGCTTTGATCATGGAGTTAACTACCAGTTCGTGATCTGCCTCAGGACCAAACTCGGTTGCGTATGCATCCAGATTGTCGAAAATAACTTTTGCCTTTGCAGGATTCTGGCCATAGAATACCATCAGGTCTGAGAGTCTTCCCTCTTTTGCCTTTTTGGCATTCTTGGTGAACAGAGAGGCTCTGGTCTCTGCCAGCGCCAGAATGGAATCCATTATATTTTCTCTAGCCGCAGCATCTGTTGTATTGTTCAAGCGAGAAAGTAAAATCTTTCTTCCGTTGATATAAAGATTCTGGGAAACCCTAGGCGGACAGAATTTGATAGCGTCTTTCCAATATGTGTAAGCCTCTCCCATGTTACCTTGCTTAAGGTAATCCTGATAGAAATTAAGGTTATTCACACATTCAGCGCTATCCTTGCCAAACCTGCCCTGAGCGTTCATTTCTCCAGGAAGAAGAAATAAAGCCGCAGCCAAGAGATAAAGTGCAAATCTTAATTTTTTCATAGCAGTAATTATTTTTACAAATTTATAAATTATTCTAACTTATTGGTACTTCGGCTTTACGAACCAGATATCGTGCAGGCTCAGGCTGAAGATGAAGTTCACGTAATTCTCTTTTACCAGGTTGCCTGTCTTTGAGCCTCTCTGTCCGAAATCCACGGCTATGTTGAACGAATTGTTCAGACGATATACCGGGAGTGAGACCCCGAGAGTGAAACCTATCTGGTTTATGCTCTTTCCATCCAGATTCACGTATGTCTTGTCGTAATGGAATCCGGCTCTGTATGTCATCCTTTTATAGTAGTACCTGATGTCATAACGGTTAGGTACAAATTCTATTCCAGTCCTTATAGATTGCGCTGTCTGAGCCTTATAGCCCACTCCGACCGTATTCTTGAATTCAGCCTTTGTCCAGTCCTGGCGCTCGTAGTCTATACCTGCCATCCACTTTTCTCCCTTACGTATAGTTGCTCCAACAGAAAAGTTTGAAGGAATGTAAATGTTGGAGACAACTTTGTTGTACATCACCGTATCCTTTATTTCGCTGTCAAACGCGTATGCATATCTTGTAATGGAGCCATGCATCTTGTTCTTCATCCTGTAAACCGCACCCAATACAAGCGTGTAATTCTCTGCAGGCTTTACAATTCCCTGAACAGCCCCCTCAAGAGAAAAGCCGTGAGGAGAATACTTCCATCCAGTCTGGATTGTACGCATAGAGGAAGAATAAAAATTTACGTCGCTATGGCTTGTCTGGGAACCGAAATAGTAAATTCCCTTAAGTCCGGCAGACAAATAATCCGTTATCTTTACAGCACCTCCCACAAAAAACTGGTTGATGTTTCCGTTTCCGTATTTTGTATAACGGATATCTCCATATTTGGAAATCAGTGCCGCATCAGTCTCTTCTGTCTGGAATTTGTAACCCATATTGGAATAAGGCATGATTCCGACAATCATGGAGTGTTTATTCTGGATAGGGAAACTGAAAACAAAGTTGTTGATATTGGCTGTATTGTATGCGGAACTGGTATTTATATCTTTCAGGTACATATTCTTGGAATAGACACCCAGATCCAGCATAAAACTCAGTGTATCCCTTTCCGTAAGGGATGCAACGTTCTTGTAGTTGATGTATCTTGGATCTCTGACACCCATTCCTATTCCTCCCATTCCCATAGTTATACCGGAATTGGAACCGTGGAGGTCTCCTACTCCGAACAGAGAATATGGGGTAAATGTTCCGAGCGCGTCCAAATCCTGCGCGGAAGCAAATTGAGCAGACATCAGCGCTGTCAGTGCAAACAATATGATTCTTTTAGCTTTCATCCTGTTTCTTGTAATAATCCGCTATGAATGCGAGTCCCTGCAACACCATATCCTGTGTGGCAAAAACCGTATTCTTAATCTTGTGTGCAAAATAGAAAGAGTCTCCGCCCGTGAATATTATCGTATGGTGCGGATATCTCTTTATATATCCTTCAACTTCAAATATCAGACCGAATACCACTCCGGCACTCATTGCCCCTGTAGTAGTTACTCCAACCGGAGGAAATTCCTCGTCCGGAGTTATGAACGGAAGCAAACCGGTAAACTCGTTCAGGGCACGGAAACGGCTGCGCATTCCAAGAGATATGTTTCCTCCCAGATAATGGCCGTTGCGGTCTATGAAATCTATGGTCATAGCCGTTCCAAAGTCGAACTTTATGCAGTCCTGACCCTTGAACATGCAGGCAACTGCCACTGCGGCGGCAATACGGTCAGCTCCAAGTTCCGTAGCATCGAACCCATAGCTCAAATCCACCGGAAGAGGAGTTTTGTAGTCCAGCATTATGAGTCTTTTGCACAACGGCTTAAGGGCTTCTTCAACCGGAGCGTTGGCAGTGCGCACATTGCTAACCACCATTGTATCTACCTCATAATCACCTGATTCTACAACGCCCTTGATAAACTTTACAGCATCCCTTTCAGAGGAACGCCTTAGTTTTCCCATAGTGCCGTTGTAGTAGAACACAACCTTGCAGTTGGTGTTTCCTATGTCTATCAGAAGATTTGTTTCCATAAATATACAGACGTCAAAGATAATGATAAAATGAATACTATTGACCTTCCGGCCCTTTCAAGGCTAATAATATGTCATAAGCTCTGCTTATGGAATCCACTTTGGGAACCTTGAGCCAGTATCTTGTCTGATCCTGGTTGCAGACTATTTTTCCCATATTGTTCAACGATATCCTGCTTATCAGCCTCTGGAAACGGTCTGTTCTGTAATAGGCTGATTTAGGGTCTGATATGAAGTACAGAAGCATTATGCCCTGCTTGATTGCAATCTTCTCGAACCCTAGACTCATGGCAAGATTTCTGAGCCTTACCACGTATGAAAGCTGGACAACCTGCTCCGGCGGCGGACCAAACCTGTCCTGCAAGGAAGCCAGGAACGCTTCCGTCTGCTTCTCGTCTTTCATGGAATCCAGTTCCTTGTACAGCCTTATTTTTTCCGTTGTCTGGGAAACATAATCGTCCGGAATGAAAAGCTCCAAGTCCGTATCCAGCGTACAGTCGCTCACAAACTGCACATTGTCAGACGGATGCTCCGGTATATCGTCTCTCTGTGAATTGAGTTCCATGAATGCCTCGTTCAGGATTCTCTGATAGGTTTCAAATCCCATATCGGCGATGAAACCGCTCTGCTCGCCGCCCAGAAGGTTGCCGGCTCCCCTGATATCCAGATCCTGCATCGCAATGTTGAAACCGCTGCCAAGATCGCTGAAGGCCTCAATAGCCTTTATCCTCCTCTTGGCATCTTCGCTCAGCGATGACATTGGCGGCACAATCATATAGCAGTAGGCCTTTACCATGCTGCGCCCTACCCTGCCCCTGAGCTGGTGCAGATCGCTGAGGCCAAACATCTGCGCCTGATTGATTATCATGGTGTTGGCATTAGGAATGTCTATGCCGTTTTCTATGATTGTAGTGGAAATCAGTACATCATAGTCTCCGCGGATGAAGTCCAGCATCCTGTTTTCCAGTACGGACGGTTCCATCTGGCCATGCCCCACAACTGTCCTGACCTGCGGACAAACCCTGCGTACCATCTGCTCCACGGCCCCTATGTCTTCCACCCTGTTGTGGACAAAGAACACCTGGCCTCCGCGGCTTACCTCGTTCATTATGGCATCCCGGATCTTGTCCTCGTCAAAGTCTATTATTTCTGTCTGTACCGGAAGGCGGTTAGGCGGAGGAGTGTTGATTATGGAAAGGTCTCTTGCACCAAGCAGGGAGAACTGGAGCGTACGAGGAATAGGCGTTGCTGTAAGAGTCAGAGTATCAACTTCTACCTTCAACTGGCGCAAGCGTTCCTTGGCGGCAACTCCGAACTTCTGCTCCTCGTCTATAATCAGCAGGCCAAGGTCTTTGAACTCTATCTTCTTGTTCAGAAGCCTGTGGGTTCCTATGATGATATCTGTCTTGCCTTCCTTTATGGAGACAATGGCATCCCGTATATCTTTTGCCGAACGTAAACGGCTGATATAGTCTATCTTGACCGGGAACTTCTCTAGCCTTTCCGTAAAAGTCTTGTAATGCTGCAGCGCCAGAATGGTGGTAGGCACAAGAACGCAGACCTGCTTGCCGTCACACGCCGCCTTGAACGCGGCA
>JAFZMA010000141.1 GCA_017551215.1 Bacteroidales bacterium
AATATGTTTAGGCAGAACTCTTCAATTACAGCCGGAAACCATATAATAATATCGGCTTCAAAAATGGTTCCCTTCTGCTGCAACGGAATGTTCAAGGGATGCTCGAATTTTGCTTCTGCTCCTGTCATTAAGGCAGAAGAACTTGCAGAAAGCTGCTGCCAGTCAATGTTTGAGGATTGCAATCTGACAGAAGTTCCCGCCCTTCCGGCAACAATCCTGGCAAAAAGTTGTTATAGGCAGATGTTTAGGAACAGCACAAATTTGAAAAGTGTACCCCAAAATCTGCTAAGCCACGTGACAAATCTTGAGCCATATTGCTATTTTTCAATGTTTGATGGGTGTACTAGCTTGAAAAACGCACCAGACCTGCCAGCAGCTACATTAGTTACATGCTGTTATGAAACAATGTTTGGTGGTACTAAAGTTACCTCTATCAAGTGCCTAGCTACGAATTATACTATTAACAATACTAATCACGAGAAATATACTAAGAACTGGTTGCCTTCTAATAATAGTCAGGGAACTTTCATAAAGAAAAAAGGTGCAGACTGGGACGAGGAGAATTATACAGGACCCCATGGAATTCCAAACGGCTGGAACGTTATTGGGGAATAGAGTGAACTTTAAGCAAGGGATTGTCTGAGGGCAATTCCTTGTTTTTTAGTTATATTTGTAGACGTTGAACAGAAATATTTCTCCTATGCGTTTAAAGTTCTTTTTGTGGGTTATGGCGGCCATGCTTGTTTCTATTACGGGTTTATCTCAGAATAAAATATTTGATTTCAGTTGCAAGTATGCTACAGACAGGAATGTTTGTCTGTTTTATAAGGATGGGAAGCTGATGCTCAAGGTTACTGTCGCTTCTACGGATATCCAGCAGAAGAATGTGTTTATCCGGAAGGTTGTTGATGGAGAGACTGTAGAGCCCGTTCCGGATACGCTGAGGGGCAAGGCTGCGGATTTCATGGGAGAAGAGGTTTTTGTAGACGATAGCGTTGCCTTACGGGTTAAGGAGATGATTAAATCGCTGAGGCTGACCAAGATGAAGGAGAGATACGATAACGTGTACAAGAAGGACGAAATTCAGGAAATGGGAGGTTCTTTCTGGGAGGTTAAGTTCCTTAATCCGAAGGGGGAGATGCAGCAGAGCGGGGGGCGCTACAGGGTGAACAGGAAGAAGACCCAGGCTGCGGTGAATAAGTATATGGAGAGGATCCGGACGATTTGCCTTTATCTGCAGTCTGTGGAAGCTAAGTTCTGCCCGCCTAAAGAGTAGGATGCAACAAAGTAAAAAAACAAGGAGTTGCCCAAGAGGACAGCTCCTTTGTTTTTGCCGTAAGCGCAATGCTTAGTAGTACTTGTAGAACAGGGCGATGGACTCCATTCCGCAGAATATCTGTTTGAGCAGGTAGCTCTCGTTAGGGGAGTGGATGGTGTCTCTCTCAAGGCCGAATCCCATGAGCAGAGGGTCTGTGCCCAGAATCTTCTGCATGTCTGCCAGAACGGCTATGCTTCCTCCTCCGCGACTCGGAACAGGCTCTATGCCAAGCACTTCTTTCATTGCCTTTGAGGCTGCTTGGAATGCTGGGGAGGTGATAGGGATCAGGAAGCCGTTTCCGCCCTCTTTCTCCTCTACCTTAACCTTAACGTATTTAGGCGCGATTGCCAGGAAGTGCTGCTTGAAGAGCTTGGTTATCTTGGCGCTGTCCTGGTTAGGAACGAGCCTCATGGAGATCTTGGCATGGGCGGTGGATGGCAGCACGGTCTTTGCGCCCTCTCCTGTATAGCCGCCCCAGATTCCGCAAACATCCAGGCAAGGGCGGATTCCCGTTCTTTCCAGAGTGGTGTATCCCTTTTCTCCCTTTACCTCAGCGATGCCTAGGAACTTCTTGTATTCCTTGAGGTTGAACGGGGCTCTTGCAAGCTGGGCGCGGTCTGCCTTGGAAAGGTTGACCACATCGTCGTAAAAGCCTTTAACCTTGACCTTTCCGTTTTTATCTATCAGCGATGAAATCATATCGCAGAGGACATTGATAGGGTTGGCTACGGCTCCTC
>JAFZMA010000142.1 GCA_017551215.1 Bacteroidales bacterium
ATCCGTAAACCACAAGGTTCATCACAGGACCGTTCAGGGCCATTATGGCCTCAGCCTTAACGTTCAGTCTGAACAGGGAAAGTGCAGCCCTGTCCAGCTTGCTCAGTTCGTGATGCTCACGTACGTATGCCTTCACCACCCTTATCGCGGAGACATTTTCCTGCACAACCGCATTCAAAGTATCGTACTTGCGGAAAATCTGCTGGAAAAGCTTGCTGGCCCTCATTATTATAAGGGTCAGTAAAGTAGCCAGTATCACTATTGCCACAAGGAAGATCAGGCTTAGCCTCGTGTTTATGAAAAAGCACATCACAACGCTGGAAATCAGGTTCAAAGGAGCGCGGAAAGATACCCTGAGAAGCATCTGGATGGCGTTCTGCACATTGGATACGTCCGTTGTCATTCTGGTTACCAGGCCAGCTGTGGAAAACTTGTCTATATCAGAAAACGAAAACCTCTGGATATTCCTGTACATCGCATTCCTGAGATTGGCTGCAATTCCCGTTGAAGAATATGCCGCAAACAGTCCTGCCAGATATCCGAACAGAAGGCTCAGAAACGCCATAAGCACCATATACAGCCCGTACTTGTATACGTTTGGCATACTGCCGGCATTGATGCCTTTATCTATAATTGAGGCAGTTACATAAGGAATCAGCACCCCCATAACCACTTCTGCAGTCGTCCATACCGGAGTAAGGATGGCCGCAGTCCTGTACTGCTTGAACTGTCTTAGAATGGTTCTGTACATAACAGAGGGGTAACCTGCCTCAAATTTACACAGATTACCCCAATTTTTCAAACAGAAGCTTTAAGGAGCATCAGCGTCTTCTCATAGACTTCGCTTCGCTCTTCCCTCCCACATCGCTGCGCTTGTGGGCCCCTCCCATTCATGTGGCCATGGGCGGCCACAGTCTATCAAGAAGAGCTGAATGCCCTTAAAGCTTCCATAATTGTCATTGCTTTTGTGACAGGATTTGTCAAAGAGATGGGAGATGATTATATTTGCATAGATACATTTCAACGATTATGGCAGACAATTACCTTGGAAAGAAAATGGAAGACCTGGAGCGCCGCAAGAAGGTTGTTCGGGCAAGGAGCAATGTCAAGAGTCTGGATACGCTGCTGCTCCGTAACCGCAGTTGCAGGGGATGGGACCCTAAGATCAAAGTCACTGAGGATGACCTGCGTAAGATAGTGGCAGTCAACACCATGATACCGTCTGCAAAGAACCAGCAGGTACTCCGGTTCAAGTTCCTGACAGGGAAACAGGCCGCTGATTTCTGCCAGTTTATCAAGCTCGGAGCCCTGCTCCCGGAGCTTACGCTTCCGCCAAAGGGGATGGAACCGTCTGCCTTCATTATTATCTGCTCAACCATACCGGAAAACAAGTGGGTGGATATGGATCTTGGCATTGCGGCCCAGAGCATGCTGCTTAAGGCTGTGGAGATGGGCTTGACCGGAATATGCATTGGTGCTTTCAACAAGGCCGAGGCCCAGAAGCTGGTTCCGGAAGGCCTTGAGCCTGTTCTGGCCATTGCTCTGGGAAAGAGCGCTGAAAAGTACCAGATTCTCCACATCGCTGAGGATGAGAATCATAACTACTTCAGAGAAAACGGAATACATTATATCCCAAAGGTAAGGATTGAAGATTTGATCATTTAAAAGCCCAATTTATGGATCAGCCCAAAGTAGAGAGGATGCTTCGCCTGATGATGCTTCTGGCAAGCAACCGCAACTATACCGTAAATGACCTGGCAGACAAGCTGGAGACCTCCTACAGGTCCATTTACCGCTACATAGACACATTCAAGGAAGCCGGCTTTGTAATCCACAAAAGCGGAGACTGCTATCATATAGCCAAGGAAAGCCCTTTCTTCAAGGACATCTCCCAGTTGGTGCATTTCACTGACGAAGAGGCATATATGGTTAACCGCCTGATAGACGGAATAGACGACACCAACGTCATCAAGCAGAACCTCAGACGCAAGCTGGCCACCATCTACAGCATTTCGTCCATTGCAGACGTGGTGGTGAAAAACGAGAATGCAGGCAACGTGAACGCCCTTATTGAGGCCATTCAGGAGAAGAAACAGGTGATACTAAAAGACTATGCCAGCTCCCACACCGGAAAGGTGGCTGACCGCAGGGTAGAACCGTATAAGTTCACAACCAACTATATATCAGTATGGTGCTATGACCCTACTGACAGGAAAAACAAGCTTTTCAAGACAGAAAGAATTGGCTCCGTGACAGTCCTTGACAAGCTCTGGCAGCACGAAAAAGACCATCAGGCGGCCTTTATGGACATATTCCGCTTCAGCAGTTCAGAAACAGAGGAGATTGAATTACGCCTTAGCCTCAGAGCCAAAAACCTCATAGAGGAAGAATACCCGCTAAGCGGCAAGTTCATAACGCAATCAGGTGAAAACGAATGGGTTCTAAAGACCACAATATGCTCATCCTTTGGGGCCGCCAGGTTCATTGCCGGCCTGCCGAACGATATTAAAGTAGTGAAAGGCCGCAAACTGCGCAAATGCCTGCGCGACTATGCCGTGAGCCTGGCCGCAATCTAAACCGTAAAAAACTGAAAATGAGAAGCAGGCTTCTGTTCATAATAAGGTATTTCATTCATCTTGTGGTGCTTTTTGCTCTTCAGAAGCCCCTTTTCATGCTCTTTGCAGGAGAGCACAGCTGGAGGTTTACAGACTGTCTGAACGTTATGTGGCACGGCCTGAGCATGGACCTTTCCACTGCCGCCTACCTTTGCGTTGTTCCGTGGCTGATAGCCATTGCAAGTCTCTGGTTAAAAGGTATTAAGCCCAAGAAGCACCTAAGGCCTTACAACATTATAATAGCTCTGGCTCTCAGCTTGGTTTTTGTCGCCGACATATCCCTATACCCATTCTGGCAGTTCAAACTGGACGCATCCGTATTCATCTATCTGGACAACCCATCCGACGCCGCTGCAAGTGTCTCTGCCGGATACCTGGCAATCAGGATATTGGCCATAGCGGCCTATGCCATTGTGGTTTACCTGCTACTTAACCGGACTACTCCCAAGTCCTTTGACTATTCGCAAGATAGACCTAAGGGAAGAGTGGCCTCTGTTGTGGCGCTGCTCCTTGCCGGAGGACTGGTTTTCCTTGCCATAAGGGGCGGAGTCAAGGAATCTGTGATGAACGTGGGAAGGGCTTATTTCTGCGACAGGCAGTTCCTAAACCACAGTGCCGTAAACCCTGCCTTCAGCCTCTTTTCATCCATCGGAAAGAGCAAGGATTTCAGCCGTCAGTATCGCTTTATGAGCGAGGAAAAGGCACAGGTTTATTTCGATTCCTTCTACAACCAGGGACGGGATACATCGCTGAGCATAAAGCTATTGAACACCCGAAGGCCTAACGTTCTCGTTATTGAGATGGAGAGTTTCGGCTCCACCTACACAGATCCGCAGATTCCGGGATACTCCAGGGAAACCGTGGCCCCTAATTGGTGGAGAATCGCTGAGGAAGGTATACTGTTCAGCAACCTATGGTGCAACAGTTACCGAACAGACAGGGGAACTGTCAGCATTTTCAGCGCCTGGCCGGCCTTCCCGAAAACCTCCCTTATGAAGCAGCCGAAAGTTGTGGAGAAACTGCCAAGACTTGCCGAGGCGTTCCTCCGCGATGGCTATTCCACCCACTTCCTATATGGTGGGGACATAAACTTCACCAACACAAAGGGTTACCTTATAACCAACGGCTTTAGGAACCTCATCGCCGATACAGATTTCACTCAAAAGGAGCAGAAGAGCAACAAGTGGGGAGTGGACGATGCCATAACCTTCCGTTTCCTTGAAAAACAGCTTAAGGACCTGGATAGCCCGTGGTTCTACGGCTTCCTAACCCTATCCAGCCACGAGCCATTCGATGTACCGGAAAAACTGTTGGAAGACAAAGTTCTGAATTCAGCAGCTTATACGGACAGATGCCTTGGAATGCTCATAGACAGCCTCAGAAACAGCCCTGTTTGGGACAATCTCCTCATTGTAATACTTCCTGACCACAATATGCTCTACGGGCAATCCTACGGCCCTGAATACTTCAAAAACCGTATGATATGGACTGGAGGAGCCATATCTGCTCCGGGAACGGAAATCAACACGATTATGAACCAGAGCGATGTGGCAGCAACACTACTGGCCCAGCTGGGAATGAGCATTGAAAACTTCCCGCTCAGCCGCAACATCCTCTCCCCATCATACACAGTCCCAAGCGCTTTCTGCTGCTACAACAACGGCTTTATTGTCGCCGACACCCTCTCTGCGATTACATACAATCTTGACATGATGCAGGATAACGGTCCAGAGGACAAAGAAACAGCCGGTAAGGCCCTCCTCCAGAGCCTGTATGACAAATTGGACTCTTTAACGCATTAAAATTGCGTATTTCTGGTGTAAAGTTGTAAATATTAGAGATTTTTTATACTTTTGCGCAAAGAAGATGCAAACATATTTGCGCTCAAGTATCTGATATGTCTGTTACCTCAAACGCACTGCTAAGGCACATAACCATAGATGCCTGCCTGAGAGATACCGCTCACAAGTATTCTCTCCAGGATCTCATTGCTGCCTGTACAAGAGCAGTTAAGGAGAACAGCAAGGGCAGGGTCAAAGACAATTTTGCAGTGTCCACCAGAACCGTACAGCTTGACCTTCAGATGATGAGGGACAAGAAAAAGGGCTATAACGCCCCTATCGTAGTCTACGAGCAGAAATACTACAAGTATTCGGATCCGGACTACTCAATCGGCAATGCAAACGTAAAGCAGACAGCCCTCACGCCACTGTCAGAGATAGCGGAAACCCTTGAAAGGTATTCCAGGATGGCAGGAATGGAGTCTCTGGAAGGAGCTGTTGATCTCATCCGGGAATGTCTGGAGGTTAAGGTAAACGGAGCTTTCCAGAAAATCAGAAGACAGAAGGCCGCTAAACCGTCCGGAGGAGCGTTCCTGGACATAATCAAGGATGCGGTTATACATCGCAGAGTATTGAGCCTCAGCTTCACAGATGAAAGAGGATTTGCCCGCGAGATGATATTTTACCCTCTCCACCTAACCACCTGGAAAGACAAGTGGTTCTGCCTTGGATATGTGGACGGCAAGGAAGGAGTGCAGGCAGTGCAGACAGATTGCGTTACAAGCTACTCCTACGCTATTCTGCCGTTCCCGCCTAACTACAGGTTCAACGCAGAAGAGTATTTTGCGGACATAATAGGCATAAGCCACCCTGCGGAAAAGAAGGAAGACATTGTGATCAAGGCAGAAGGCGTTATATCCAGGTATCTGATACAGAACCCTCTGCATCCTTCACAGAAGCTCTCCCTCAAGGACGAGGACGGAAGCTGCACATTCCGCCTGAGCATCATCCCTAACGACGAATTCTTCAGATGGGTTTACGAGAACCATCCGTATATAACTATCCAAAACCCAAAATATCTGGAAACCAGAGCGAACGACTTCATACGCAACGTGGTTTCAGACCTGCCTAGCCCTATGCCTGCAGCTGAAGCCAAATCCAGGAAAGAGAAAGAAACAAAGAAAAAGAAGAAGCAGGAAAAACAGGAGGAAGACCTTTTCTCTTCTCTATTCTGATTTAGGATAATAGATTGATTTGCAATGAAAAAGAAGAATGAGAAGCCCATAGTGGCTCTGATATACGACTTTGACGGGACACTCGCTCCCGGCAACATGCAGGAGTATTCCTTCATAAACGCCGTGGGCAGAAGCAAGGACGAGTTCTGGGGAGAAACCCACGTAATGGCTCAAAAGCAGGATGCGGACGGAGTGCTGATCTATATGCTGCTGATGCTGGAGGAAGCCAGGCGCAAAGGCATCCGCCTGACAAGGAAACGCCTGCGCTCATTCGGGCGGGACATCACTTATTTCAAGGGCGTTGAAACCTGGTTTTCAAGGATAAAGGAGATTGGAAGAAAAGAAGGGGTCATTGTTGAACATTACATAAATTCATCAGGTCTTCTGGAAATTATGGAGGGAACCAGCATTGCCAGGGAATTCAAGGCCATATTCGCAAGTTCCTTCTATTACGGCAAGGACGGATGCGCAATCTGGCCCGCTTCAGCCGTAAACTACACCAACAAGACCCAGTTCCTCTTCAAGATTAACAAGGGAATCCTCAACATCCACGACAGCGAGAAGATAAACTCCTCTGTACCAGAGGAAGAGAAAAGGGTATCCTTCTCTAATATGATTTACTTCGGCGACGGGGAAACAGACGTGCCTTGCATGAAACTCACCCGCCAGCTGGGAGGAACATCCATTGCCGTGTACAACTCTTCTCCTGCCTCCAAGGAGGTGGCACAGAGGCTGTTCGAGCAGCACAGGGTAAGTTTCACCTGCCCTGCTGACTACAGCAAGGGAAGCCTGGTTGAGGAAATTGTCACAAGACTTATAAGGAAGATTAAAGCAGACGACGCTTTATCGTCTCTTCGATGAGGTCTGCGCAGCCGTCTATTCCCAGAAGGCTGGAATTCAAGCACATATCATAGCTCTCGGCAGCTCCCCAGGTCTTGAAGGAGTAGTCTCCGTAGTATGAAGCCCTCTTGCGGTCTCCCTTATGAAGAAGATCCGCCAGCTTCTCGTCTGAGATGCCCACTGAGTCTCCGTATTTGTTCAGGGTGCGCACTCTGCTGATACGGTCCTGCATAGATGCCGTAATGAAAACGTTGAAGCATCCCGGCACATCCCTCAGGATATAGTCCGCACATCTTCCCACGAATATCGTTGAACCTTCAGCAGCCAGGCGGCGGATAACATCGCTCTGGATAGAGAAGATAGTATTGCTATTATATATGCTTGGCTTGAAAGTATTGGAAATCACCTCTGCAAAGGAAGTCAGGCTGAAGCCCGTATTCAGGGAAAGGTTGTCTTTCTCGTCCTCTTTGGCAAATACGGAATGGTCAAGGCCGCTTTCCTTGGCTGCAAGAGTCAGGAGTTCCTTGTCGTAAACCTTTATGCCGAAACGCTTTCCCAGTTCCCTGGCAACGTCCAGGCCTCCGGCCCCTATCTGCCGTCCTATGTTGATGTGAATGAATTTTTCCATGCTATGATTGGATTGGGGATGTCTGGTTAACAAGTATATTGCGCTTGAATTCACGCATTTGCCTTAAGAGAAGCCACAAGGTCAGTATGCTGGCTACCAGATCCGAAATCGGGAGACTCCACCACACACCGTCTACACCCATAAGCGGCGGCAAAACCAAAAGCAAAGGCAGAAGACATATAGCCTGGCGCGAAAGGCTTAGGAATATGGCTTTCCTGGCCTTGCCTATGCTCTGGAAGAAATTGGTGGTTACCATCTGGAAACCCACTATGGCAAACGCTACAAAGTTGATTCTCATTCCCCTGACAGTATGGGCGAGCAATTCCTCGTCATCCGTGAATATCTCGGCTAACTGTCTAGGAAACAGTTCAGTAACTATGAAGAAAAGAGTGGTCACCACAGACGCCCAGATAATGGAGATGCGCAGAACCTTAGAAACCCTGTCGTGTTTCTGGGCACCGTAATTGTATCCGGCAATCGGCTGCATGCCCTGGTTTATACCCATCACTATCATTACCGCTATGAAAAGCAGGCGGTTCTGGATTCCGTATGCCCCTATCGCCATATCTCCGCCATAGATTTTCAGCTGCTTGTTTATCACTATCACTATGATACAGGCGCAGGCGTTCATTAGGAAAGGCGCAAGGCCAATGGAGAAAGTCTGGGAAATTATTTTCTTCCTCAGGCGATAGATACCCTTCTGGAGATGAATCACTCTGTTTTTGTCGGAGACAAGGCTGAACACATAGAGCATTGCCAAGAACTGGGACAGAACTGTTGCAATGGCTGCTCCCTGAATCCCCCACTTGAAGATGAAAATGAACAGATAATCCAGAATAAAGTTTATGGCAACAGTGAATATGGTGGCACCCATGGCCTTTTTAGGGAGTCCCATAACCCTGACCACGGCGTTCAGGCCAAAGTAAAGATGGGTTACCACATTGCCAAGAAGGATTATTAGCATGTACTCCCTGGCATAGCCGATAGTATTCTCGCTGGCGCCAAAGAAATATAGGATGGGATCTATGAAGGCGATAATCAGCGCGGCGAACAATACACCTGTTATTATGTTCAATACCACCGAATTACCGAGAACCCTATTGGCTGTATCGTAGTTTTTCTGCCCCAGAAGAACGCTGATAAGCGTGGCGGCACCCACTCCCACCAAAGTTCCGACGGCAGCGCTGAGATTCATTATCGGGAATGTCAGAGCCAGGCCCGCAAGAGCAAGTGAACCAACCCCTTGACCGATGAATATGCTGTCGCACATGTTGTAGAGCGACGATGCAGTCATTGCAATTATCGCCGGTACAGCATACTGCCTCAGCAACTTGGATATTTTTTCGGTTCCAAGTTCGGTAGGAATTATTACAGCCATAAAAATTTTATTACTTTTGCACCCGCAAACGCCATCTTAGCTCAGTCGGTAGAGCAACGCATTCGTAACGCGTAGGTCTGGAGTTCGAACCTCCAAGATGGCTCCAAGTGCTACCAGTTCAAGATTTTCTTGAAATCGTAGGTCTCAGGATCAGGCACATACTTCTTGGCAGCCTCGTAATCTGCAGGCGTGATATAGTGCATGATATATTCGAAAATCATATTCACCTTGTCCTGATGGATGTTCACTCCTCTCGGAGGGATCTTTCCTGTTGCAGGATCCTGCATATCCTTAAGGTAGAGGCTCTTAATGTTTCCGTTCAGGTCCAGATAAACCATACATCCGGTTATTCCCTGCTTGAAGAGCTTGTAGACTCCCATACCCAGCTCCGTACAGTAAACCAGGTCGTAAGCGTGAGGAGTGATGCAGCGGATCTCATATCCGATTTCAACAGGACGGATCTTTACCTTCATGCCTAACTGATTGAGCTTGACATCAAGTATATCGTTGAACATCTGAGCCTTGGAAATCTTGCCAAGTTCAGGATGACCGTGCTCGTCGTACGAGAATCTCACACCGTAGTTCTTGAGTTCCTCTGCAGAGAATCCCTCGAACACGCCCTCGGAAATGATGATTGCACCGTAATCAATACCCAGAATCTTTCTCTTGATGATGGCGGAAACAGCCATGTTGAGGATCTTCTCCACGGAAATGTCGCTCTTGTTGAACATCTCCGGAATTACAATCATCGGGAA
>JAFZMA010000143.1 GCA_017551215.1 Bacteroidales bacterium
AATCAAATCAGAAGGATCTATGCTCTTCCATATCCCCAGGTCCACGATTCCATCCCTTCGAACCATCCATCGCCTGAGCATATGTATCTTTTTGTTAGCGCAGTTGCGGTCTTCCTTCTGCCCGTAAATCTCCACTCTCATCCTCTCGGGGGAGAGTGTCTCAAGACTTTCATTGCAGTTATAGAATATCTTGAGATTGGTGCAGATCATCGCAAATTCGCTCCAGCGTACAGTCCTGTGCAGGCTTTCCGGTCCGTTTCGGTATTTCCCTTCCATCACATACCTGTAAGGCATCCATCCCATCTCGTCCATAGCCCTTCCAATGTCCCGCACAATCATATTCCTTCTTCCCCAGGCCAGATGAGCAGCTATAACCGCCGCAATTTCAACATCCTTCAGCGTTATTCCTTTCTCCCCGTTTTTATAAAGATTATAGAAGTGACGGGGAAAAGCAATCGGATCCTCAACAAAATGCTCAGGATTATTGTACTCTTTGGCAATCTTTCGGATATTCTGGATGACTTGCTGCCGGTTTTGCATAACAAGTCAAAGTTAGGAAAAATAGAGTAAACTTTTACTGGCCCACAGAATGCCTGTAGTCCAGAATGGCCATCTGGTATTCGGAGAAGGCGTCAGTGTATCTGTCCAGAGTCTGCTGGTGGAGCAGCTGGGCTTGGAGAAGGTCTGCCATATTGGTTAGGCCGGCCTTGTAGTAGTCTCTCTGGATTCTGAGGTTTTCTTCTGCCTGTTCTATGCTGCGCTTTGCAATGAGGAGCTGCTGATAAGACTCTTCAACCTTGTTCCAGGAGTTCTGCATCCTGATCTGGAGCATTGCGGCCTTGTCTTGCTGCTGCTCAACGGCCTTGCTGATTTCCAGTTCTTTGCGCTTGATCTGGTATGAGCCTCCCCACCAGTCTGTTATAGGAATGCTTACTGTAGCCATTATCATTCCGAAACTGCGGTCATTCTTAAGCAGGTTGTGGTAATTGTAGGAGGCACCTACAGCAACAGTAGGAAGATACTGGCCCACGGCAAGCTTCTTCTGGAGCCTGGCCGCTTCAACGCTCTTTTCCAGCAACTGGTATTCCTTGGTTTGATACAGTGCCTGGATATGGTCTTGCTTTTCCGGAATGTTTTCAGGACTTGCGCTGTCGAATTCTATGGTGAAATCCTGGCTGTTCAGTCCGCAGAACTGTCTGATGAGCATTTTCATCAGGCTGATGCCGTTCAGGACCTTGAGTTTATTGCTTTCTAGTTCATTCTGCCTAAGCTGGACCTGAAGCAGATCGTTCTTTGTGGCTACGCCGGCTTTGACCGCAATGCTTACATCTTTGTTGATGTCTGATACGTAGGACATTGCAGTTTCTATGGTCTTTAGCTTTTCCTGAAGCGATGCCAGCTGCCAGAAGTATTGCTCAGTGGTTTTCTCAACTTCGTTTTCAGCCAGGTTGAGCTGCAGACGGCTCGCCTGCCTTCCGACTTCGGCAAGGCGGTTCCCGTTGATTATCTGCCCGCCTGCAAATATCGGCTGCATTGCAATGACGCTTCCGATCGTGCCTTTTTTCATCATCGATATGCTTATCGGATTGTTGAGCGCTGCAAGAACCTCGGGAGGAAGAATGCTGGCAAGAAATGCTGCTAAATCGGGAGAAATCATTTCCGACGGGTGCAGGGTTTTATTCAGCATTCCCTTGTCTGCCTTGAAGGTAACGCCTGTAGCGCTTACGCTTGGAAAGTATTTGGTTAATGCTTCATCTTTCTGAAGGTCAGAGGCCTGTATATCATAGCGGGCTGTGCGGATAGAGATGTTGCTGGCCAAGGCGGAGTCTCTTAGCTGCGAAAGCGTGTAGGAAGGCTGTGCTGCGCAGACTGCACAAATCGCTGAGAAAAATATGATTGAAACTAATCTTTTCATCTTACTTCAGATTTACTTTCCAGTAGATTACAGGCAGCATCGTTACAACCATTATCAAAGAGCCGATTCCACCTGCAAAAATGGTTACTCC
>JAFZMA010000144.1 GCA_017551215.1 Bacteroidales bacterium
CCCAGCTGACCAAGAACGCCAGCAGAGGCTTCAGCGGAAGCATCGCCTACACCTATACTGTAGCTAAGGACGTTACTTCCAACCCTGGTTCTACCGCAGCATCCGCATGGAGCTCCAACCCTGTTATCAATTACCTCAACGATCCTGAGCTGAGCTACTCCAACTTTGCAGTTCCTCACAGGGTAGTAGGTAACATTTCCTACAGGTTCGAGTGGGCTAAGCATTTTGCAACCACCGTTTCCCTCCTTTACACCGGAAGCGCACAGGGAAGATGCAACTGGACATACTCCAACGATATGAACAAGGACGGCTACACTGCAGACCTTATGTTCATCCCTGGAAATCCTAAGGACATTACTTTCGTTGACTACACTTACAACTGGAAGGACGGCAGCGGCGTTACCCATAAGGTTACCGTTCCTGCTTCTCTGGCAGAGTCCACCTTCTGGCAGTATGTTAACGATACCAAGTATCTGCGCAAGCACAAGGGACAGTATGCAAAGAGATTCTCATACGTTGCTCCTTGGCACAACAGATGGGATTTCAAGATCATGCAGGATATCTTCTCCAACTTCGGAACCAACCGCAGATTCACCCTCCAGGCCAGCCTGGATATCGTGAATGTTGGCAACCTTCTCAACAAGAAGTGGGGTGCTTACAAGAGTATGACCAACCAGAGCTACGATAACCTCCGCCCTCTGACCTTTGTCAACAACACCGGTGGAATTCCTAAGTTCAGGCTGAACGCCAATGCAACCGCCAACGATCCGATGAGCGTTGTAGAGAACTTCTACAGTTCAAACTCCTGGAAGAAGACGGTTTCCACCAGCTCAACCTGGGGAATGATGTTCGGACTCAGACTCCTGTTCTAGGAACTTAGTTCCAAACAAAAAGAAAGAGGATGGCCTTGTGGTCATCCTCTCTTTTTATGCTTTCCCTAATGGATTGCTATTCGTCGCCGAGGATGGCGAATACTATTTCCAGTGTTGGGTAGTTGGCGTGCAGAGGGCCGTTGATTTTAGCTACGGAGTAGGCTGTGCGGTCCAAAGAATAGGTGGTGGAAGAAGCGGACGTGTAATAGTTGCTCGTGGTGTTTGAAGCAACAGTTGTAAACCACATTGCATATTTCTTCCAGTTGGCTGCAATTTCGCTTCTGTCCTTGTTGTACATTTTCTGGATGTGGCTGGAGATGTCTCCAGAGTAACAGCTTAAGGACCTGTTGGCATTTCCGGTAGAGTTACCTGAAGAATAGACATCCTCAAGAGGAGTATAGTAATAATGGCTGCTGGTGTCCTTTTCCCTGCAGTTAGGGAACAATGAAGCCGGGAAGCATCTGTTGATGAAAGTCACGTTGGATTTATCCGTGACAAAAGGCAGTTTGTAGGTTGCCTTGCAGATAACCACTTTCTTGGGATCATAACCGTTTTTGGATACCCACTCGTCCAGATTATCTTTCAGTTTTAACGGATCCGTATATGCTTTAAGCCCGCCAAGGCCTTCTACGGTGATGTATTCCTGCGGATCCGGATTTTCCAGAGGCTTGGATGAATAGGTGGAGAAATTCTGGGTGTAGGTGTTATCTCCCAGAGGCAGAAGTATGGTTGTGTCTTTCCTGGCAAGGCCGCTTTCCCAGGTTGGCTGGAAGTTGAAAGTTAAGTAAACGTACGCGCCGCTGGTGCTGAAAACATTAAGCCTTCCTCCGGTTGTTCCCTCTTCGGGAGCATCGCAGGTAAAGAGCAGGGCCTTGAACTTGTCCATGAAAACAGTGGATGAATCCAGCTCTCTCTGGGTTGCGTTAATGATTTTCTGACCAAAGCTGTTTTTCAGATAAAGCCTCAGGGTATCTCCTCCGGTATAGATAACGCCGCCCGTGTCTATAGGGGTGTGGTCATAGTCGGAGTCTTTAAGGTCGCAGTTGTACTTGTAGGTTGTGTCCACCACGCGGTTCATGTGATAGACGTGGATGTTCTGAGGAAGACCG
>JAFZMA010000145.1 GCA_017551215.1 Bacteroidales bacterium
AGGAATCCACATTCTGGCCGAGCAGTGTAACCTCTTTATATCCCTCTTTTACAAGCTGTTTTGCCTCAGCGACAATGCTTTTTGGATCCCGGCTCCTTTCCCTTCCCCTTGTAAACGGGACAATGCAGTAGGAGCATAGATTGTTGCAGCCTCTCATTATGGAGATGAAGGCGGAAACTCCGTTGTCGTCTGTGCGGACTGGCTGAATGTCTGAATAAGTCTCAAGAGTGGAGAGGTTGGTTTCCGTCATCTTGCCACCCTTGTCGCTGATGAAAGAAAGGACAGCAGGAAGACTGCGGTAAGAGTCGGGGCCAAGGGTGAAGTCCACAGCCGGATTTTCCAGCAGTTTTTCTTTGAGCCTCTGGGCCATGCAGCCGAGCACTCCTACGATCAGGCCTTTCCTCTTTTTCTTCTCAAGGCGGAATACATCCAGGCGGCCAAGCACCCGCTTCTCTGCGTTATCCCTTACAGAACAGGTGTTTATAAGGATGACTCCTGCATCGCTGAGATTGTCTGTAAAAGAACAGCCGGCAGATTTGAGTATGGCAGAAGCTACCTGGGAGTCTGCCACATTCATCTGGCAACCGTAAGTCTCTATGTAAATCTTGAGGTCCATTAACGCAGTATTTGCTTGACAAAGATAAGATTTTTACCTTTGTGGTGGAAGAGGCTTGGGCCTGTTCCTTATAAGTTGTGCATACTCTGACTTTTAGATATAAAAAACGGATTCTTGTATTGGCTGCCTTTGCGGTAGTTTTGTTTGTGTCTTCTTGTGTAGGGCGCTACAAGGATATCAAGATTACCAGTCTTAAGCTGGAGAGCGTTGTGCCGTCTTCTCTGAAGAGTGTGGATGCGGTTGTTCTTGTTGGTGTTGAGAACCCTTCAAGGGTTAAAGTTAAGGTAAAGAACATGATGGGCTATGTCTATCAGAACAGCAAGCAGATAGCAACCGTCAAATCAGAAGACGAGGTGGAATTACCTCCGCGGTGTGAATCTCAAAAGCGTATAAAGGTCAGGGTTACAATAGATAACGCAATGTTCTTCTTTGAACAGTATCAGAGCGGTTTCCGTCCGAATTACAAGGAGTTTACAGTGGATTTGATGGCTGATGCCGGAGCTGGTATTTTTTTCTTCCCGGTTGAGAAGAAAGGTGTTTCGGTAGAAGAACTGGTTAAGCAGGCAAGATCTGTATATCAAAAATAAGGTTCTTTTTTTGCAGAGAAATACAGGTATGAAAAGGTTTTTGTTACTAATAGTTTCCGTGTTCGCCATTTCAGCGGCTCTAAGGGCTCAGGACTCCACAGCTGTAAAGGATTTGAGTCTGGTGGATTCTGCTCTGGTTAATACCTCCGTGTTCTCCCTGCTGTCTTCCGAGGGTGGCGGAAGCGCTGTCATAGACCAGACAGACCAGGTTCGCCAGGCGTTTGAGCGCTACAATTCCACAGCATCCTCAAAGAAAAGCTATGGATATAAGATCATTGTGTATTCCAGCAACGGGAAGAACGCCAGGGGAGCCTCTTCCAGCATAGCGGGCGCCCTTAAGAACTCCTATCCTAACCTCAACGTATATCGCTCATACAAAGCGCCTTTCTTTATGGTTCACGTAGGGGATTTCAGAACAAAAAGCGATGCCATGAAAATTCTTCATGACATCTCTTCCACATATCACCAGGCCAAAGTGGTAAAGTCCGCTATCGGCTGGTATGCTTTTTAAATCTCTTCCACCATTTGTATTTTGCGTCCAGAGCCCATCTGCGGATAGGCTTTACGTGGCGGTCTATCTTCTCCGGATAGATGTCTGAGATTTTTATGAGTATTCCCGTTTCCTCAACCCCTCCGAAGAAATTGTTTATTGCGGTATCAAACACCTTCATGGAAGGGGAGAGAGTCATGTAGGAATGAATCAGAGGAGGAACGTTTTCTCCGTTGGCCTTAAGTTCCCGCTGCATAATCTTAAGAGCATCCTTGTATTCCAGATTGTTGAACAGAGAATTGATATAAGGATCCTCAGCGATGCCTTTGAGAGGCTCGTAGGCGGTCACAAGCCGGTCTGGGTCAGGGAAGTACTTGTGAAGGAAGCAAAGCAGCGTGTTCCTTGCCCTGCTGTTGTAACCGGTGTACATGGTCACCTTGCCGAAGAAGTATTTTATGTTCTCGTATTTTGCCACCAGGGCTCCCAGACCATCCCAGAGATTGTCCAGTGCATAGATACTTTTGCGGCGTATGTTCGCGCTCTGATAATTGGGCTGTATGAAAGAACGGCCCAATTCGATAGTCCACGGAAGATATTCCTTCTTGAACTGTTCCGAGAAGTTGAAAATTTCCGTTGTGGCCATTTTCTCTGTAGGCAGGGCGCTGCAGACTATGTAGCGGTAGCCTCCTATAATCTCTTGGTTTTCAGTATCCCACACCAGAAGCTGCTTGTAGGCATCGTGCGGATCCGTATCGAATCCGTCTATGTCGCAGGCTTTTCCCGTGCCACCACCGCCCAGACGGAAAGAGATTTCTCTGAGCCTTCCGATTTCCCTCATGGTGAAAGGGGAATCCTCCGCCGTAATCTCAAAGATCATGTTGTCTCCCTTGCGGGTTTTCCCAATGAACTTATCCTGAGTCAGTTCCCTTTTTATGAGGTCTCTATCTATTGCCTGAATTACTTTCTCCATAACTGTAAACTGTCTTTCTTATTTTGTCGCACCATTGTTGCGGAGTTTCCTTTGAGTTGAGGATTTCTTCCGGGGTTATAGGGTCTCCGATGGTAAGGAGGAATGTGCGGTTTCTCTGGCGGAACATCTCGTGAGGCAGAAGGATCATCTCTATGAAGCCCTTGATACCCAGAGCCATCCTGATTTTTGAACTCCAGTAGAAGAGGCGGGAATTCTTGCCCTTGAAATGCATTGGGACTATGCAGCGTCCGCTCTTGGAGGCCTGGCGGACAAAACTCTTTTTCCACTCCAGATCCTGGATTTTTCCCTTGATGAGCCTGGAGCAGGCTCCTGCCGGGAAGTTAAGCACGTTGTAGTCCGAATTGTAAAGGTCCATTACGCCGTGGACTTGCTTTCCGCCCGCGGTTCCCAGATTGTTTACCGGAACAAAGAGTTCCTGAAGCGGCTCCAGATTCATGAGGATATCGTTGACAAGGAATTTGGAAGGGCCGAACCTTTTGCTCAGTTCCGTAGTGATGATAAGGCCGTCCAGCCCGCCGAGCGGATGGTTGCAGACGAACACGTATTTTTCTCCGTCCCTGAACTTTTCCGGATGAAGAATATTTACCTGGTTCTTTACATTCAGATGTTCCAGAACGCCATTTGCAAACGGGAGCCCCTTAAGGTCTCCGTATTTGAGGAGAATATGGTTGATCTCCTTGATATGTATGATTTTACCGAGAATCCATATTGCGAAACCGGGCAGTTTTTTTGCCAGTTTGGGGTTCTTTTTGCGTATTACTTCTTTTAGGTTGATAGGTTCCATTCCACGTAGAGTTATGGGGCTTCCTTTACAGGACAAAATTAAAAAAAATAGTATCTTTGTTCCAAATGTCAGGCGAAGGTTCAAAATCGGGAATGGGCATCGGACAGAAAGTTGTCCAGACGCAGACTCTGACTCCTATCCAGATCCAGACAATCAAGCTCCTGGAGCTTCCGCTCGTGGAACTTGAACAGAGGATTCAGAAGGAGATAGAGGAGAATCCTGTGCTGGAAGATCCGGTGGAGACAGAAATGGAGGAAAATCCTCAGGAGAGAAAAAAGGTTTCTCTGAATGAGGTTAAGGAC
>JAFZMA010000146.1 GCA_017551215.1 Bacteroidales bacterium
CCCTTTGTCTGGTTGATACAGCCAACAGGGGAATCACCAGAGATATAAGTTCTGCTTCTAACATCTCCGCGAACCCAGATATTAACGTTTCCGCCGCAAGCAACAGGATCTACATATCCATCTATAGCTTGTTTCCAGCTACTATTTGAATAAGCCCTGGTTCTAACGCCAAACCATATATTACCGTCAATATATTCATTCGGTCCAAGAGGAATGGTCTTGTTCCAAGTCTTCTTGATAGAGCTTCCGTTTCCTTTGAACTCTTCCTCAAGAGGAGCACGAACTATATTCCTGCTTGTAATCTTCTTTGACCTAGTGTCAATAGTCAATACCCTGTAATCAACTCTTGGCTTAATGCGGCCTCCTGCAACTCCGTCAACCTCCATGCTTATCTTGAGGCTTACAATCTTAGGATGCTTGATGTAGGAAACCTCGTTGTAAGTTCCTGTTGTAGCTCTCTGGCAAAGACGTCCGGAAGCAACAAATGTTGTCTTAAGACCGATAGGAAGTCCCTGATTCTGGGCACTGATGTTAAAGCCGGTCTTCTCGGAAACTTTCTTAAGGGTAGACTTTACAGTAGCCTTGTCTTCAACCATTCCTGAAACCATTCCCTGAGGACCTCCCCAAATAAATACTCTCTCTTTCTTTCTGGATGTGTTCTTGGTAATATCCTGCTTTGAGTTAATGCTGCTTCCGCTGTAAGAAGCATCCTGAGAACCCTTGAAGGAGAAGTCACTTGCTTCATAATCTGTGAAGTGATAGATACGGCAACCGTAGTTCATATCGGAAACGTATGCCAACTGGCCATAATTCCTGATGGCTTTCTCTACTTCCGCTCCGGTAGTGGTCTTTCCGAACAGGTTTGTAATATCACCATTGAGGGGCTCTACATGAACTGTATAGTAAATCATGGAAAGGTCCTCAAAGTGAACAATCTTTGTGCTGCTGGATGTTGTGCTTGTCTCTACCTTCAGTTTTGCTCCGGCATATCCTACGTCGCATCCTACGTCTATTGCCATCTTCTGGCTGCTGGTATAGTCATCGCTGATATATCCGGAACGGGCTGGCTGATGGTATCCACTGGTATAAGCCTGACGAACCAGTTCTCTGATTGCTGACTGTATTCCGGAATATGAATTTTCTGCCTCTACGGAATTCTTGCCTCCGGTATCAATGTCAAGGGTAACAACTACGCGTCCGTAACCAAGGTTTGTTACAGGCACTGCATTACCGTCTCTAAGATCTGAGTTCACATAAACAAGGCAGCCTGGATAAAGACTGGTTCCCTCGTTGCAGAAAAGATCCGTACTCTTCTGGTTTCTTACATCTACCGGAGTACTTCTAAGTTCCAACAAATCAGACCCTACTATCATATAAGGAGGTGTTGCAGCCTCGTTGACAGTGCGGGTAAGGGCAGCTGGAGAATCCTTGCTCTCGTAATGAGAGAGAACTTCACGGATAGTAACGTTCTTGTTCTGAGCACTGAGGGCGGTACCGGTAGCACCAGCTGGTCTTGTTCCAGTGCTTGAGCCAGATCTTGAACCAACGTTGGTTGGCCTGGATCCAGTGTTCTGAGTCTGAGTCTGAGTCTGGTTCTTGTTCTGGTCCGTTGTCTGTGTCTGATTGGTCTGTTGTGGTTTCTTAACCTTAAAAGGTCGTCTAACCTGACCACTTGCGGCCACTGTAAACATGAGAGCCGCGGCAATTAAACATAGATTCTTGATTTTCATAATCTTGAAAGTATTATTGGTTTTGTGTGTGTCCTACTCGGCGATGTTGAATTATGGAAAACGATATCAAATATAATAAAAAGATTTGATTCCAACAATACCATTTAAATGGAAAACGCTCCAGGAAAACCTGAAGCGTTTAGGAGGGTGGCTGGTGGGTCTCGAACCCACGACCTCCAGAGCCACAATCTGGCGCTCTAGCCAACTGAGCTACAGCCACCATAATATCGGGGATGCAAAGATAAAACCTTTTTGTCAATCTCCAATTCCATTTCAAAGAATCTTTATCGCTGAAGAAGAAAAAAGACCTCTCAGCGATTTCATTGTTAGAAAAACTTTGCTAATTTTGATGTCTTCAAACAACTGATACATTTTTATGGCAAGAGAAATAAAATTCTCCCTTCTTTATAGGGACATGTGGCAGTCTTCCGGCAAATACGTGCCGAAAGTAGCTATGCTTAAGGAGATTGCACCTGTTATCATCGAAATGGGATGCTTTGACCGTATAGAGAGTAACGGCGGAGCTTTCGAGCAGGTGAACCTTCTGTTCGGAGAGAATCCTAACAAGGCGGTTAGGGAATGGACAGCGCCTTTCAACAAGGCCGGCATCCAGACCCACATGCTGGAAAGAGGTCTGAACGCTCTCAGAATGTTCCCGGTTCCGGACGATGTCCGCGCTCTTATGGCAAAGGTAAAAAAGGCTCAGGGAACGGACATTATGCGTTCTTTCTGCGGTCTGAACGATCACCGCAACCTCAAGGGTTCCGTAATCCATGCAAAGGAAGCCGGAATGATAGCCCAGGCTGCTTTGAGTATCACCTACTCCCCGATCCACACCGTTGAGTACTACATGGGCGTGGTAGACAAGGTGGTAGAGTACGGAGCAGACGAAATCTGCCTTAAGGATATGGCGGGTATCGGACGTCCTGCATTCCTTGGAAGACTGGTAAAGGCAATCAAGGACAAATATCCTCACATCAAGGTTCAGTATCACGGACACTCCGGTCCTGGATTCAGCGTAGCTTCCATGCTGGAAGTTGCACGCGCCGGCGCCGAGTACATAGATGTAGCTATGGAACCGCTGAGCTGGGGTAAGATTCATCCGGACGTAATCACCATCCAGGCAATGCTTAAGGATGCCGGATTCCTGGTAAAGGACATCAATATGAACGCCTACATGGAGGCCAGGGCACTGACCCAGAAGTTCATCGATGACTTCCTGGGATACTGGATCGCTCCGGGCAACCACCAGATGAGTTCACTGCTGGTAGGCTGCGGCCTCCCTGGCGGAATGATGGGCTCTATGATGGCAGACCTCAAGGGATTCCAGGGCGCAATCAACGCATCGCTGAGGAACCAGGGCAAGAAGGAACTGGATATCAACGAGCTGGTTGTGATGCTGTTCCAGGAGGTTGAGTATGTATGGCCGAGACTCGGTTACCCTCCATTGGTAACTCCGTTCAGCCAGTACGTCAAGAACACCGCCCTGATGAACCTTATGCACATGCTCAAGGGCGAGCCAAGATGGAAGACCATAGACAAGGATACCATGAACATGATCCTTGGCAAGATGGGTAAGCTTCCTGGAGAACTCGCTCCGGAGATTGTGGAAATCGTTAAGCAGAAGGGTCTTGAGTTCTACACCGGCGTACCTCAGGATGCGTTCCCAGATGATCTGCCTCGCTACATCAAGATGATGGAAGAGGAAGGTTGGGACAGAGGCCAGGACGACGAGGAACTCTTCGAGTTTGCAATGCACGAGACTCAGTACAGAGACTACAAGAGCGGCATAGCAAAGCAGAGATTCGAGAAAGAACTGGAGGCCAACCGAGCAAAGGCCGGCGCTCCTATCATCATCACCCGTCCGGTTGTGGAAGTTCCAGCGTTCGACGTAGAGAAAATCATGGCCAAGTATCCGGATGCCAAGCCGGTACACGCAACCGTCAAGGGAGAGGTTGTATGGGAGTACGATGTAGATGACAAGTCCAGCGCCCCTGTAGAAGGCACAGACGTCAAGATGGGCCAGACCCTCTGCCACGTCCAGGCTTTCTACGGAATGGAAGAGATCATCTGCCCGGCAGACGGAAAGCTCGTGGCAGTTTGCGCAAAGCAGGGCCAGAAGGTCGTAAAGGACGAGATCATCGCGTTTGTACAGTAGGCTTTTTAACTCAGCGATGGCGGCAGGAAGCGTGCCTTTTAAAGGGCACGGGAAGCCCTGCGGCGCAAAGCAAGCGCGGAAGCCCTGCAAGATAAACGTCTGAGCATTAACGCATTAAGCAAACGAACCTCCTTATTTTCAAGGGGGTTCGTTTTATTATATCGCTGAGTATTAGGCACTTATGTTGCAGGAGCCCTTTATAAGCTCGGCGATGGCTGAAGTTCGTGGCAATATATCAGCGCTTTCTGCCGTTGCATGGAGCGGATAGCGTACGTTAAATCTGTTTGCCGCCCACGTAGAGGCAGATGCCCGTATCAAGTTTGCGGTTCAGAGCCTTTGGATCTATCTCAAAGTAGTGGATCGGGAACAAGTTCTTAGGCCTGATGAGGTTAGCCGCCTGGATGAACTCGTCGTCGCTCATCGTGTAAGGGAGGTTCTTCGGCAGGAAAGCCACGTCTATTTCCCCCTTGATGTTCTTAGCCCACTCGTGTGCACGCACGGCTCCCGGAGCAAGTTCGTTCATTTCCGGAATCGGCTCGGTATCTCCGGCAAAGTAGATGTCGAACCCCTGCATGGAAATCAGGTAGCCGTTACCCTCTCCAGGAATGTGGAACGGATGTCCGTTATCCCTCTTGCGGTTGATGTTGTATGCCGGAATTGCGGTAATAGTCAGGCCGATAGAAGAAACGCTCTCCCCGTTCTCCAACGTAATAACCTTGCAATGGCGCAGCTTAGGAATGTTCAGCATGCTCACCAGATTGGTGGACGGGTCCACATTCAGCGGATTGTTGTCCAGATCCAGACGCGGAAGAAGCTTTCCGTCAGCGTCTTTGGCCGTTCCGCTCCGCATGCCCAAAAGATCGTTCTCCA
>JAFZMA010000147.1 GCA_017551215.1 Bacteroidales bacterium
CATCTCCCATGGCGTGACAAAGGTTCTGCTTGCCATTTCCAGATACGATTCCAAAATCAAGCCTCACAATACCTGGTCTTCCATACTTACCAGTGCCATAACAATCGGATTCGGAGGTTCTGTGGGAGCCGAGGCGCCAATTGTCTACACAGGTGCTGCAATTGGCTCTAACATAGGCCGAAAGGCGGGTTTGAGCTACAAGAACATGACTCTCCTTCTGGGTTGCGGAGCCGCTGGTGCAATTGCCGGAATATTCAAGGCACCTATGGCTGGAGTGCTGTTCACGCTGGAGATTCTCATGTTCAACATGTCCATGACATCCATCCTGCCTCTGGTGCTAAGCAGCGTCACCTCAACAACGGTTACCTATCTTCTTATGGGAGACGCGGTTGCGTTTGACAATACGCTTACCCCGTTCAACATGGGGAACATTCCTTTCTATGTTCTGTTCGGCATTGTTTGCGGTTTCGCATCACTGTATTTTACAAGGGCAACCCTCTACACGGAAGACAAGGTCAAGTCTGTGGCCAATCCGTTCCGCAGATGGGCTATATGCGCTATAGGTCTGGGAATAATGATTTTCGCCTTTCCTCCTCTGTACGGAGAAGGTTACGGAGTGCTCACGGACCTGCTGAACGACAACGACATGCACTCTGTGCAGAACTCCGTATTCACAACCCTTTTCGGCTACAAATGGTTCCTTCCGGCCTTCTTTGCGCTGGTATTCCTGTTTAAGGTATTCTCTATGAGCTTTACAAACGCCGGCGGCGGAGTGGGCGGAACTTTCGGACCTACATTGTTCATGGGAGGAATATTCGGATTTGTGGTTGCACGTTCCTCCAATCTGCTTGGGCTGGATCTCCCGGAGACCAATTTCGTCCTTGTGGGAATGGCGGGCCTGATGGCCGGAGTGATGCAGGCGCCTATGACCGCAATCTTCCTTATCGCCGAGATAACAGGTGGTTATACCCTTCTTATGCCGCTAATCATAACCTCTGCCATCTCATACGCCACAATCAGGATATTCGAGCCATATTCCATTTATACCAAGCGAATTGCCAAGAAGGGCTATCTGCTTACCCATGACTCTGACAAGGCTGTTCTCACCCTCCTCAAGCTCAGCGATGTGATGGAGACCAATTTCATGCCTGTAGACAAGGACAGCAATCTTGGAACCCTGGTCAAGATAATCTCCGTCTCCACCAGAGACATCTTCCCTGTACTGGATGGTGACGGCAAGCTCCAGGGAACAATCCAGCTCGGCGATGTAAAGGGGGACATGTTCGATAACTCCAAGTATACCAATCCGGTAGCCTTATACATGAAGCCGGCTGAAACCCTTGTTTTCAGCGACGAGAGGATGGAAGACGTAATTCACAAGTTCGAGCAGAGCGGTGCTTGGAATCTGCCGGTTGTGGACAGGGATGGCGTGTATGCTGGCTTTGTATCAAAGTCCCACATATTCTTCGCATATAGATCCAGACTTCAACAGGTCAGTCACGACTAGTGTTTTTTTCTTAACTTTACACGTTAACCGACGTGTAAGATGAATACTCAGTATGTTAATTTCATTGCAGAGAAGCTGGGCGTAAAGGCTTGGCGTGTAGAGAACTGCATACAGCTTCTGGAGGAAGGGGCTACCGTTCCGTTCATATCCCGATACAGGAAGGAGGCTACAGGCTCCCTTACGGATGTGGAGGTTGCAGAGACCAATTTCCACTACCAGAGATTTCTGGAGTTGGACAAGAGAAAGGAAGCTGTTCTAAAGAGCATAGAGGAGCAGGGCAAACTAACCGATGAACTCCGGCAGATGATAGCCTCCTGTACAGATTCTCAGAGGCTGGAAGACATATATCTGCCTTACCGTCCAAAGAGACGTACAAGGGCTTCCGTGGCAAAGGAGAAAGGCCTGGAACCGCTTGCGGAAAAGATGCTTGGCCTTCAGGTTCAAGATATTAGGAAGGAGGCGGAAAAGTTTGTCAAAGAAGGGGTTGCGGATGTGGAGGAAGCGCTTCAGGGTGCAAGGGATATCATCGCTGAGCAAATATCCGAAAACATAGAGATTAGGGAGGAATTGCGCGCTTACTATTCAAGAAGCGGTGTCCTCAAGACCAGGCTAGTAAAGGGAAAGGAGGAGGAAGGGGAGAAGTACAGCAATTACTTCAACTACTCGTCTTACCTTTCCAAGATGCCGTCTCACAGGGTGTTGGCCATCCTCAGGGCAGAGAACGAGAAGATACTGTCCATAAGGGTGGAGACAGATCCGCAGATTTCCCTCAAGATAATAAACCGCATCTTCTACAAGGGCAAGAGGTATCCGCAACAGCAGTTGTTTGACCAGTTGAAACTGGCTCAGGAAGATAGCCTTACGCGCCTTCTGGATCCGTCCATAGAGAACGAGACGCTCAGAGCGGCAAAAGAGAGGGCAGACCTTGAGGCTGTTAAGGTGTTCGGAGAGAATCTCAAGCAGCTGCTTCTGGCCGCTCCGGTGGGGCAGAAGAGGACCATGGCGATAGACCCTGGATTCCGTACCGGATGCAAGGTGGTTTGCCTGGACGACAAGGGAGAACTTCTGCATCATGACGTAATCTTTCCGCATCCGCCTGCAAACCAGAAAATGGAGGCCATGCGCAAGGTGATGGGAATGGTGGAAGAGTATGGCATTGAGGTTATTGCAATAGGCAACGGAACAGCCGCCAGGGAAACCGAGGCTTTCATCCGCCGCCTTACTTTCGACAATCCGGTTAAGATATATTCCGTAAGCGAGGACGGCGCTTCCTTCTATTCCGCATCCGAGACTGCAAGGGAAGAATTCCCGAACGAGGATGTTACGGTAAGGGGAGCTGTTTCCATCGGCCGCCGTCTCATGGATCCTCTGGCCGAACTGGTGAAGATAGACCCCAAGTCCTTGGGTATAGGGCAGTACCAGCACGATGTGGACCAGGGGCTTCTCAAGGAAAAACTGGACGATGTGGTGGAATACTGCGTGAATACTGTTGGAGTCAACCTTAATACGGCTAGCCGCCATCTCCTGTCCTATGTTTCTGGAATTGGGCCGGCATTGGCTTCTAACATAGTGGCTTACAGGGCCGTTCATGGTTCTTTCTCCTCCCGAGGGGACCTTATGGAAGTTCCGCGCCTTGGGCAGAAGGCCTATCAGATGGCAGCCGGTTTCCTGAGGATTCCTCACGGGAACAATCCTCTGGACAACTCCGCCGTTCATCCTGAGCGTTACTCCCTTGTAGAGAAAATGGCAAAGGATGCCGGGTGCAATGTGGCAGACCTCATAGGAAACAACTCCAAGATAGATTCCATTCGTCTGGAAGACTATGTTTCAGACAACGTGGGACTTCCGACTCTCAAGGATATAGTCCAGGAACTCAAGAAACCGGGCAGAGACCCTAGAGAAAGTGCAAAGGACTTTGAGTTCTCGTCTGAAATCTCTACGATAGAGGACCTTAGAGAGGGTATGACCCTTCCGGGAATTGTAACCAACCTGACGGCATTCGGGGCGTTCGTGGACATAGGCATTAAGCAGAACGGACTCATCCACGTTTCCAATATGGGAAAAAGATATGTCAGAGACGCATCCGAGGTTCTGAAACTCCACCAGCAGATAACAGTGTGCGTTATTGGCGTGGACCTCAAACGCCAGAGAATACAGCTGAGGCTGGTCTAGTGGAAAGTAGAGCTTTTCTGA
The DNA here is from genome assembly GCA_017551215.1 of Bacteroidales bacterium. The sequence continues at coordinate 3,701 of JAFZMA010000147.1, forward strand.
TTATATTTGCAAGATTAAACAGAGAATCTTATGTCAGACAAGCTTGTAGTAATTCCTACATACAACGAGAAGGAGAACATAGAGAAGATTACCCGCAAGGTGTTTTCTCTGGAGGGAGATTTCCATATCCTGGTTGTGGATGACGGTTCTCCGGACGGAACCGCAGACATAGTAAAGAAGCTTCAGACAGAGTTCCCGCAGCGTCTGTTCCTGATTCAGAGAAGCGGAAAGTTGGGGCTCGGAACTGCCTATATCACAGCATTTAAATGGGCTATAGACAAGGGGTACGGTTACGTGTTCGAGATGGACGCGGACTTCTCCCACAATCCTGACGATTTGATACGCCTGTACAGGGCTTGCACGGAAGACGGAGCAGACCTTTCCATCGGTTCCCGTTACTGTAACGGAGTTAGCGTCATAAATTGGCCTATCGGAAGGGTGGTAATGAGCTACTATGCATCCTACTATGTACGCAAGGTGCTCAGGATGAAGGTCTATGACTGCACTGCCGGATTCGTGTGCTACAGCCTGAAGGTGCTCAAGACTCTGGATCTGGACAAGGTCAAGATGAAAGGCTACGGATTCCAGATAGAGATGAAATACTCGGCATACAAACTGGGATTCAAGATAAAGGAAGTGCCAATCATATTCGAGGACCGCAAGGAAGGTTCCTCCAAGATGAGTTCCGGCATTTTCGGGGAAGCGTTCTGGGGAGTGATTGCCATGAGGTTCAGAAAGATACGCCCAAAGGCACAATGATATGGCCCTTCTTCTGAGAAACGGAACAATCGTAAATGAAGGCGAGGTTTTCTCCGGCAGTCTGATAATAGAGGGGGAGAGAATCAAAAGCGTTCTGCGCGAGTCCTCTTTCAAAGACAAGAAGGAATACAGTTCTTTTCTGGACCAGGCTTCATCCGGTATGGAAACTCTGGATATTACTGGCCTGCACATATTTCCGGGTGTTATAGACAGCCACGTGCATTTCCGCGAGCCGGGAGACGGCACAAAGGGTACAATCGAGACAGAAAGCAAGGCAGCAGTGATAGGGGGAGTTACATCCTTCATGGACATGCCTAACAACAATCCCCCGGCCCTGACCAGCGCTCTTCTGGAAGAAAAATTCTCCATCGCTGAGGAAAAATCCTTTGCCAATTACTCTTTCTATCTGGGGGCAAGTAACTCTAACCTTGAGGAAATCAGGAATATAAGGGTCAAAGACGTCTGCGGTGTCAAGCTCTTCATGGGAGCTTCCACGGGAGGGCTTCTGGTAGACAACCAGAGTGCTCTCGAGAACATTTTCCGCTACAGTCCCACTCTCATAGCCGTTCATTGCGAGGACAGTTCAATCATTTCTTCCAACCTAAAGAAAGCCATAAAGAAATACGGGGCAGAAATTCCGCCCGAAATCCATCCATTGATACGAAGCCGCATCTGCTGCCTGAAAAGCACGGGAAAGGCCGTTTCTCTGGCAAACAGGTATAATTCCAGACTCCATATACTCCACGTGACCACAAAGGAGGAAGCCGAGCTCGTTTCCTCTCTGCCAGACAGAATTACGGCAGAGACTGCTCCATCCTACCTCTGGTTCTGCGATGAGGACTACACACGTTATGGCAACCTCATTAAGTGCAACCCTGCTGTCAAGACCAGGGAGGATATGCTTTTCCTCCGCGATGCCCTTAAGAAAGGAATCCTTAAGACCGTGGGAAGCGACCATGCGCCTCATCTCCTTAAGGACAAGCAGAAGCCCTATACTGATGCTCCTTCCGGTATTCCGCTGATTCAATATGAGTTGCAGATGATGCTGACACTGGCGGAAAGGGGAGAGTTTTCCCTTCCAGACATCGCTGAGTATTTAAGCCATGCTCCTGCCAGATGCTTTGGTGTTGCAGAGAGAGGTTTTGTTAGTGAGGGGTATTATGCAGACCTGGCTATCGTTGACCTTGAAAAGAATACGCGGGCAAATGCCCCCGCCTCAAAATGCGGCTGGAGCCCGTTCTCGGAAAAGGGCGTGGTTTTCCACCCTCAAAACGGAAAGGACGAGGTTATGGATTCATTTCCTTGTGCGGTGGTGCATACCATTGTAAATGGAGTTGTTACGGTAAAAGACGGATGCCTTACGGGGCGCAGGAATCCTTGCAGGCTTAAATTTGACAGATAACCCAAAAAGAAGAAGGCTCATGGCAAATACTGAGAACAAGGGCTTGGCAAAGGCGTACATACTGGCAATCATCGCCATTACGGCTTGGGGCTTCTCCTTTATTTGGGAAGACTTTCTGATAAAGAACCACATAGAAATCTTCACGTTCATTTTCGAGAGGATGCTTCTGGCAGCAGTCATTCTCTGGATTGTGGGGGCAATAACCCGTTCCGTACAGAGTATCAGGAAAGAAGACATCAAGTGGATGTTCTTTCTTGCGCTAGGAGAGCCTTTCATCTACTTTCTGGGAGAGAACTTTGGAATAATGCATACTTCCGGAGTGATGGCGGCTATCATAATTGCAACAATTCCTCTGTTCTGCACCGTTGTTGACAGGTTCCTCTACAAGTTCCGCCTGACTCTTCCTAAGGTTCTGGGTTGCATTCTGGCACTGGTGGGTATTGCCTTGTTCGTTATGGAAAAGAGGGGCGGCGGGGCTACCCAGTTCAAGGGTATCCTTCTGCTGCTTGTGGCTGTTGCTGGCTCTCTTATTTACAGTTACACCACCAAGGCCATGGTCAGCAAGTATAACGCAATGACCATTGTTACCTGGCAGTTCACATTCGGCAGCATATTGTTCCTGCCTCTGTTCCTGATATTCGGACTCAAGGGCCTTACACCGCAGTTCTTTGGCATAGATGTCCAGTCCAAGATTCTGGCTCTGGCTGTTCTGTGCTCCTGTATCTGCTTTGGAGTCTGGGCCTATTCCACGGGAAAACTGGGAGTTACACGAGTCAGCATATTCTCCGCGCTCATTCCTCTGGTCAGTGCTGCCGGAACATATTTCCTATATCCGGGTCAGGAGACTTTCACTCCGGTAAAATTCCTTGGCATAATCCTTACCATACTTGGCGTAATCATTGTCCAGGTTGTAAAAGACATAAAAAAAGCCTAATTTTACTGCAAAGACAGTAAAACGTAAAACTTAGATATTATGAAAAGGTTTCTGGTACTGGCAGCCTTGAGTTTGCTTTTCATGTCATGCAAAGGCAACCCTTTTTCTGAAATCAATCCAGGCGATTACGATTTTTCAGAAGTATTGACTTACGGAACACCATTCCGTCTTGGAATCATCGGAGAAGACTTCACCAGGCTTCAGATGCATTACACTTCCGTTACCAAGATAGATGCGGAGCATTATGCTGTAAAAGGCTTTTCCAAGGTAGGGGACAATGTCCAGCCATTCGAGGGTACAATCCAGATTACTTCTTTAGAACAGGAATTACCGGAAGAGGGAGAAGAAGAAACAGATGAGTCTGACCATGAGGATAATCACGATGTGTATATGCTTGTGTGCCAGTATAATTTCCAGCAGGCAGACGGTTCTTTTGAAGGTAAATCCTATAACGAGGTTTATTTCAAGGAAGGCAAGGTCTATACGGATGAGTGCTATCTTGTAGCAGACGGCTATGACAACAATTGGCACAAGGGAACTTTCACCTCTAATACTGGTCTGAGAAACGGTCAGGAGACAGTTGCCAACTGGGGTGTTTTCCGCATTCCGGACAGTGATGATCTTGACCAGGGAGTTGGTGAATTTGTTCCTAGCGAAAAATACCATGATAACGGCTGGGCTTCATATTTCAACTCCAGGTTCAACTATGAAGAAGGCGAGCAGCAGCAACTGGTCAGACTCAATGCTATCTTTGAGGAAAGCAGACACTGGTGGGATCCGGAGGCTCCTAAACTTACAGCCGAAATCCATGGCCTTATGGATAACCCGATGAAGAAATTTGATGGCCCGCAGCACTTCTTCATCGAGGCCACTACACCGGCCGGCACCCACACATATCTTTGTCCTTCTCTTGAACTTCCTGAATATCAGGATATAAACTTTGACGGTTACAGGGATATCTATCAGTCAGGAGACGAGGAACGCCACGATGATGGTGTTTGCTATCTCTACAATCCACAGACAAAGGAATTTGATCTTTGTCCTTCCTTCCATGAAATCCTGTACAAAGGCAATATCGCTCTATTCCCTCAAGAGAAAGCCATTATGACCAGCCATAACTTCCATGAAAAG
>JAFZMA010000148.1 GCA_017551215.1 Bacteroidales bacterium
ATTTTCAATAACTTTGCTGAGCACTATTTTTGTATAACGGAGTAAAGATACTAAAATTCGATATGAAAAAGATTCTTATTCTCTCGGCGATGTTTTTCCTTGTATTGGGAACAGTCTCTTCTTTTGCCCAGAACAACGAGAAGGAGCCTACTCCGGAGGAGATGGCCGAGAAGGAAACAAAAGCCCTTGTAAAGAAGCTCAATCTTACTGAGGCCCAGGAGTTTTATGTGGATTCCATTCTGACTGCCAACTATGTTGGAGTTTGGGCGGCCATTACAGACCTGCAGCGTTCCGGAATGCAGGACCCGGAAAATTACCGCCGTGTAAACGACCAGTGGAAGCAGAAAAATCTGGATGCCCTCAAGAAAGTTCTGGACGAGCAGCAGTATATCGGATACCTCCGCCACATAGGCAAAGGCAAGGATTACAAGAAGGGCAAAGACGGCAAGTGGTATCTGAAATCTGACCTTAAGAAGAAGAATAAGAATTCTCAATAGCAAGCCTGAGCTCCGTTATGGAGTTGATAGGCTTTATGTCTCCATCTTTAACGAATGCAATGCCTCCGGTTTCTTCGGAGACAACTATTGCCGTGGCGTCTGACTGTTCTGTAATGCCCACGGCGGCTCTGTGACGCATTCCGTATTGCGGCGGAATGTTCTGATTGTCAGAGATAGGGAGCGTGCATCTTGCGGCGATGAGCTTGGTGGTATCCATTACAACGGCACCGTCGTGGAGAGGGGAGTTCTTGAAGAAAAGGTTCTCTATGAGCCTGCGGTTGATAACAGCGTCTATGCGGTCTCCGGTTTCCGTTACGCTTTCCAGCGGGGAGCGGTGAATCATCACAATAAGGGCGCCGGTCTTGGTCTCGGCCATCTTCCTGACCGCCTGGGTAAGTTCATCCAGGGTAGTAAGCGGGATAGTCTTGTTGCTGCTGCCGAACAGGGTGCGTGTGAGGAAGTTGCTGTTGCGGTGGAACGAGTTGTTGCCCAGATGGATGAGGAACCTGCGGATTTCCTGCTGGAAGATGATAATCAGCGCCAGCACTCCCACGCCCAGAACCTGACCCATGATTGCGCTCAGGAGTTCCATGTGGAGAGTCTTGACAACCAGCCAGATAAAGTACAGGATGATTATGCCGATGAATATGCTCATGGCGGCAGTCCCACGTATCAGCTTGTAAATCTGATATATGAGAAGACCCACAAGCAGGATGTCTATGATGTCTATCCAATGTATGTTGATGAAATCCAGCATAACAGCACTCTTTCCGGGGGCAAATGTAATAAAAAGGGATGAAACTAAGGGACGTAGGCCAGTGTGGCAATGCTGATTCTGCAATTGCAGCTGTTGTGCAGATGGGTGGCGCAGGCATCCAGCGTGGCCCCGGTGGTAAGCACGTCGTCCACAATCAGAAAGTGCAGAGGCCGGAGTGGCGCCTCCAGCTTTTCCAGCCTTTTTACATTAACCCCAAACGCATTCCGCACATTTTTCCAGCGGTCTATCCTGTCTTTTCTGGTCTGGGTGTTGGTGAAAATTTTCCTTTTAAGCAACCTGGTTTCCAGCCTCACCCCCGGAATCCTTTTCCTCAGCGATGAAAGAATCCCCCTGCAAATAATTTCTGATTGGTTGTAGCCTCTCTGCCGCTTTTTTCTGGGATGCAGAGGTACAGGGAGTATGTAATCTATATCTTCCTCAGCGATGATTTCTCCCAGCATGCGGCCGAGCCTTTCTCCTAAAGCCGTATTCTGCCTGTATTTGATTGAGTATACCAGACTGCGGTATTTCCCGTTGTACAGGAACAGGCTTGTAACTTTCTCTATTTCAGTTCTTCCCCAGAAGGTCTTGTCTGCCGGGGAATCTGCGCTGGTCCAGGTGTAGGAAGAGGGCATGTCTGCAAGGCAGAACGTGCAGATTCCGCTCTCGAACGCCATGAGTTCCCGCTGGCAGCAGATGCATCTGCGCCTGAAGAACAGGCTTGCCAGACTTACAATCCAAAGCC
>JAFZMA010000011.1 GCA_017551215.1 Bacteroidales bacterium
GGAGGCCCTATAGCCATGCCGATAGGAGACCAGATCAAGGGCCGTCTAATGAACGTTGTTGGCCAGACCATAGACGGAATGGACCAGCCGTCCAGAGAGAACACTTATCCGATACACCGACAGCCACCTAAGTTCGAGGACCTTACCACAGTTCAGGAAGTGCTCCCTACGGGAATCAAGGTCATAGACCTGATTGAGCCGTACAGCAAGGGAGGAAAAATCGGACTGTTCGGAGGCGCCGGAGTGGGAAAGACGGTGCTCATCATGGAGCTCATCAACAATATTGCAAAGAAACACAACGGATTCTCCGTTTTCGCAGGAGTGGGAGAGAGAACCAGAGAGGGAAATGACCTGCTCCGCGAAATGATAGAGAGCGGCGTAATCCGTTACGGAGAGGAATTCAAGAAGGGAATGGACGAGGGCAAGTGGGACCTTTCAAAGGTAGACCGCAAAGAGCTGGAAAAGAGCCAGGCAACTCTGGTGTTCGGCCAGATGAACGAGCCGCCTGGAGCAAGAAGCTCCGTGGCCCTGTCCGGACTTACCATAGCCGAGAGCTTCCGCGATGCCGGAAAGGAAACCGGCCAGAAGAACGATATCCTGCTGTTTGTGGACAATATCTTCCGTTTCACCCAGGCCGGTAGCGAGGTTTCCGCATTGCTTGGCCGTATGCCTTCTGCAGTGGGATATCAGCCGACCCTGGCATCTGAAATGGGAACCATGCAGGAGAGAATCACCTCTACAAAATACGGATCAATCACCTCTGTCCAGGCAGTTTACGTGCCGGCGGACGACTTTACCGATCCTGCTCCTGCAACCACATTCTCTCACCTGGATGCAACCACGGAGTTGAGCCGTAAGATTGCCTCTCTGGGTATTTATCCTGCCGTGGATCCACTTACCTCCACCTCCAGAATCCTGGACCCTCGCATTGTGGGTCAGGAGCATTATGATGTGGCCCAGAGGGTTAAGCAGATTCTTCAGCGTAACAAGGAACTTCAGGACATCATATCCATCCTCGGAATGGAGGAGCTCAGCGAAGAGGACAAGCTTGTGGTTAACCGCGCCCGCAGGGTGCAGAGGTTCATGAGCCAGCCGTTCACGGTAGCCGAGCAGTTCACCGGCGTACCGGGAGTTATGGTGGACCTGAAAGACACTGTCAAGGGCTTCAAGATGATTCTGGACGGAGACTGCGACTATCTGCCAGAGCAGGCATTCATGAACGTGGGCACAATAGAGGAAGCCATAGAGAAAGGAAAGAAGATACTTGCAGCCGCTAACGCCTAAAGATTATGGAAAAGCTACATCTTACCGTAATATCCCCACAGGAACGTGTGTTTGAAGGAGATGTGTCTGGAGTAACCCTTCCGGGAACCCTTGGCGCATTCACAATTCTGCCCCAGCACGCTCCCATCATATCTTCTCTTGAAAAGGGAAAGATATCTTTCTCGGCGATAGGAGAATCTGAGGCAAGGGAAGTAGAGATAGACGGGGGATTTGTGGAGATGAGCGACGATAAAGTAACCGTATGCATTTGCTGACATGGAACTTGGAATAAGGAAATATGCAGTTGGAATTCTGGTTTGCATCCTGGTAGTGGAGGCTGTGGCTCTTGCCCTGTCTTATTTCCTTTATCCTGAGGCGCTTTCCTGGCAGCTTTTTATAATGCCTGTTGTGTTCTATGTTGTGGCACTGTTCGGAATATTGCTGCTGAGGCATTTTGCAAGGAAAGGAGACAGGAGCCTGGTTTCCGGCTACATGGCAGTCAGGGGAATACGCCTGATTGTACTGGTGGGCTTCCTTCTGGTTCTTTTCATAGTAGACAGGCAGGCAGTCAAATGGGTAACGGCGGCATTCGCCCTGTTTTACATTGCGATGCTGATATTTGACACCATATATTTTTCAAAGATAATGAAGAGATGATGCGCAGGAGTCTGGTCATATTGGCGATGCTTTTTGCGGGGCTGGCTTTCAGCTCCACCTCCGCCTATGCGTCCGGCGAGGAAGGAGAGGGAGGAGGCGTGAATGTCCAGCACATCATCTTTGAGCACATGCTGGATTCCTACTCCTGGCACATCACCAAGATCGGAGACAAGGATATAGTTGTATATCTTCCTGTCATACTCTACAGCAAGACAAGCGGTTGGCATGTTTTCTCCTCCAGAAGGCTGCACGAAAACGGCGGAAGCTACGAGGGCTTTTATCCGGCTCCGGAAGACAGCGCTCATGCCTACAAGCTTATGGAGAAGATGCCGGACGGAAGCATGGTCCGGCCGATAGATTTGTCGCTGACCAAGATGGCCCTTGCCCTGCTGATAAACGGTGCCATCCTGCTTCTGCTTTTCCTTCCTGCAGCAAGGTGGTACAGGAAGCACCGCTCAGACCACAACACCACGCCAACCAAATATGTGAGCTTTGTGGAAGGGCTTGTGGAAATGGTGGAGGACGGCATCATAAAGCCTTGCATCGGTGAGAATTACAGAAAATTCTCACCTTATCTTCTTACGGCTTTCTTCTTTATTTTCACCTGCAACCTGATGAGCCTGCTTCCTATATTCCCTGGCGGTGTGGGAGTTACGGCAAACATGTCCATAACGCTCTTCCTTGCTCTATGCACTTTCATTATGGTGAACGTGTTCGGAAGCAGGGAATACTGGAAGGAAATCCTCTGGCCGGATGTACCTACCTGGCTCAAGGCTCCGGTTCCGCTCATGCCGTTCATAGAACTGCTGGGAATATTCACCAAGCCTATCGCCCTGATGATAAGGTTGTTTGCAAACATGCTGGGCGGACACATGGCCATGCTGGTTCTCACCACTTTGATTTTCATAGGATTTAGTGCCGGTGCGGTAATGGGAAGTTCCATGACCTTCCTTTCCGTGCTGTTCAACATATTCATGTACGCTCTGGAACTTCTGGTTGCCTACATCCAGGCTTACGTGTTTACGCTTTTGAGTGCGGTGTTTATAGGTTCCGCACAGATACACCATCATAAGGCAAAAGAGAAATGATAGATATAAACAATTAAAAACTAACAGATTATGTTAACAATTCTTACAGTTATCCTTGAGTACACAATGGCTGTTGCAGTCAGCAAGGCCGCAGCTGCCATAGGTGCGGGAATCGTAGTTATCGGTGCTGGATTCGGAATCGGCAAAATCGGATCCAATGCCATGGATGCAATTGCACGCCAGCCTCAGGCTGCCGGAGATATCCGCAGCGGCATGATCCTTTCCGCAGCTCTGATAGAGGGTGTTTCCCTTATCGCGGTTATCGTGTGCATGCTTTCATACTTTGTTCAGCTGGACTAGTAACGGTTTTATAAAGAATAAGTTATGTCATTGCTTGTTCCCGACAGCGGATTGTTGTTCTGGATGCTGATAAGCTTTGGCGTGGTGTTTTTCATCCTCGCCAAGTTTGCGTTTCCGGTAATAACCAAATCTGTCGAGGAAAGAAGAAATTTCATAGAGACCTCGCTCAGCGATGCAAAGCAGGCTCAGGTCACTCTTGCCCGTGTTGAAGAAGACACCAAGGCTATTATCGCCGAGGCTAACAAGGAACAGGGTAGGGTGCTCAACGAGGCTGCCGCTCAGAGAGATAAGATTGTTGCTGCCGCAAAGGACGAGGCCGCATCCGAAGCCCGGAAGACGCTTGAGGATGCAAGGGCCCAGATACAGCGGGAGAAGGAGGAAGCCATGCTTTCCATAAGGAGAGAGATGGCGTCCCTGTCCTGCGACATTGCGGAAAAGGTGATAAGGGAAAAACTCTCTGACCGCCAGAATCAGATGGTTCTGATAGACAAGATGCTGGATGAGGTTGTGAGGGCACAGGGTTCAGGGGATGGCCGCGCCCTCTCATAGACAGAAGAATTATGGACGTAGGAGTATTGGCTGTAAGATATGCAAAGGCGCTTCTGGACTACGCTCTTGGTGAGGGCGTTGCAGAGGAAGTTTACTCCAGGATGAATGTCCTGGGAGATTGCTTTGCGGCCAATCCTGCCCTTTCTTCTACATTGGAAGACCCTCTTCTTTCCAGACAGGAGAAACTCAATCTGCTTTCCGTAGCCTCTGGAGACGGAAAGGTAAAGGAAGTGCTGGAAAACTTTTTCTCTCTGGTCATAGAGAGGCGCAGGGAGAATTATCTCAGAAGTGCAGCACTCAGTTACATAGACCTTTACAGGAAAGAAAAGGGCATTGCGGTGGTTAGGATAACCACTGCTGTTCCCCTTGAAAAGGAAATGGAAGAGAAGATTCTGGCCAAAGTCTCGGGAATGCTGGGCAAGAGGATAGAACTTCTCAAAAGTGTAGATCCCGCAATCGAAGGCGGTTTCATCTTCGATATAGACGATTACAGACTGGATGCAAGTGTGGCGGCCCAACTTAGAAGAATCCGCCGCAGCCTGCTGGACAAGAATAGGAGAATAGTTTAATTATGGCATTGAACATCAAACCAAGCGAAGTTTCCGAGGTATTGCGCAAGCAACTTCAAGGCATTGAGGACAAGATTCAGCTGGACGAGGTTGGAACTGTCCTTCAGGTCAGCGATGGTGTTGTACGTATTTATGGTCTGCGCAACGCGGAGGCCAGCGAACTGCTCGAGTTCGAAAACGGAGAAATGGCCGTTGTGATGAACCTTGAGGAAGACAATGTGGGCGCCGTTCTTCTGGGCCCGACAGACGATATCAAGGAAGGATTCACTGTGCGCCGCACAAAGCGTATCGCCTCCATCAAAGTTGGCGAAAGCATGCTCGGAAGAGTCATCAATCCTCTGGGCCAGCCACTGGACGGAAAGGGAGAAGTAGGAGGAGAACTCTTTGAAATGCCGCTGGAAAGAAAGGCTCCGGGAGTTGTGTTCCGCCAGCCTGTGAACCAGCCGCTTCAGACTGGTATCAAGGCCATTGACTCCATGATTCCGATTGGAAGAGGCCAGAGAGAGCTCATAATCGGAGACCGCCAGACAGGAAAGACAGCCATTGCCATAGACACCATAATCAACCAGAAAAATGCCATGCGCAAAGGCAAGCCGGTTTACTGCATCTATGTGGCAATTGGCCAGAAAGGTTCTACAGTTGCCGCTCTGGTTGAGACTCTGAGAAAGAGCGGTGCAATGGATTATACAGTGGTTGTGTGCGCTACGGCTGCAGACCCTGCCGCCCTGCAGTACTTTGCTCCGTTTGCAGGAGCTGCCATCGGTGAGTATTTCAGGGATACTGGAAGAGATGCTCTTGTTGTGTATGACGATCTTTCCAAGCAGGCAGTTTCCTACAGGGAGGTTTCCCTGATTCTCCGCCGCCCTTCCGGACGAGAGGCATATCCGGGAGATATCTTCTACCTGCACTCAAGGTTGCTTGAGAGAGCTGCCAAGATTATTGACCAGCAGGAAGTTGCAGAGCAGATGAACGACCTTCCGGCCGCATTGAAGGGCAAGGTCAAGGGAGGTGGTTCGCTTACCGCTCTTCCTATTATCGAGACTCAGGAAGGAGACGTTTCCGCTTATATTCCAACAAACGTGATTTCCATTACGGACGGTCAGATCTTCCTGGATACAGACCTGTTCAATCAGGGTAACCGTCCGGCCATCAACGTGGGTATCTCAGTCTCCCGTGTTGGAGGTAACGCGCAGATAAAGCCTATGAAGAAAGTTGCGGGAACGCTTAAGATAGACCAGGCTCAGTATCAGGAACTCGAGGCCTTCTCCAAGTTCGGAGGAGAGATGGACAGGGTTACCGCCATGGCTATAGACAAGGGAAGAAAGAACACCCGTCTGCTTATACAGCCTCAGTATTCCCCAATGCCGGTGGAAGAGCAGGTTGCTATCCTGTACTGCGGAACCCACGGATTGTTCAAGGACATAGACATCTCCCAAGTTCAGGAATTCGAGAAAGTCTTCCTTAACTCGCTTAGACTCAATCACCAGGAAGATGTGCTCAATCTTCTTGCAAAGGGAGAGTTCAACGACGACATTACATCCAAGATAGAGAAGACGGCCAAGATGGCTCTCAATCAGTTTATGGCATAATATATGGCATCGCTAAAGGAGATAAAATCCAGAATTGGATCTGTTCAGGGAACAAGGAAGGTGACCTCTGCAATGAAGATGGTCTCCTCCGCCAAGCTTCACAAGGCGCAGGGGCTGATTACCTCCATGCTGCCTTACCAGAGAAGTCTGGACAACATAGTTTCCAACTTCCTTTCCGGAGAAACTCCGTTTACTTCTCCATATATCATCGCCGAGGGTGAAAAACCATCTGCCGCAAAGAGGGTTGCGGTCATTGTGTTCTCTTCCAACTCTTCTTTGTGCGGAGCTTTCAACTACAATATAATCAGGGAGTTCATGTCCCTTGTGCTGGACCTGAAGGCGGAGAACTTTTCTGATGGGCAGATAGATGTTTATCCTATAGGCAAGAAGGTTGAGGATGCTGTTAAGAAGATGGGGTTCACTCCTGTTACAGGCATGGAGTACAATGGAGAGGAGTTCACTCTTCAAAGCCTTGCCGCCAAACCTGACTACAAGAAGATTTTCGCCCTGGCTTCCCGTGTAATGGAGCAGTATGCAGAAGGTCTTCTTTCCAAGGTTTATGTAATAAGCCATCATTTCAAGTCTTCCGCCGTTCAGAAGGTGGAAAGGCTCACATATCTTCCTCTGGAACTGTCTGAGTACAAGAAAGAAACCAGGGTTTCGGCAGAGGGGTTCCTGCATAACTACATCGTTGAACCTTCTGTTCCTGAGGTTATTGAATCCCTGTTGCCTCAGGTTCTCAAGCAGAAACTCTATACCTGTCTGGCGGATTCATTCGCAAGCGAGCATGCCGCCAGAACCATTGCCATGCAGGTTGCCACGGACAATGCGGAAGATCTCATTCAGGAGCTTACGGTTCTCTACAACAAGAGCCGTCAGCAGGCCATCACCGCAGAGCTTCTGGATATCGTGGCTGGCAGCACGCAATAAAAGGGATGTCTGTCAGTTGTCCTATCTGAAGGATTTTCAATTTTTTTCCGGATTTTTCCGCCGCTTGTTTTTCGTTGGATAGCGGCTCGTCCCACTTGTGCTGGGAGAGGGCGAACTTTGAATGGTGAACCGTTACGAACTGCTTGGCATTCAGGTCTTCCATCACGTTGTGCAGATACTGCGGCATAGTGTGGATGTGGGCCCATCTGGAGTTGTACTGCCCGTTTTCTATGAATGCCAGATCTATGGAGTAATTGTTCCCGATTTCCTTGAAATGACTTCCGTACCCGCCGTCTCCGCCAATGTAGATGCACTTTCCGCCAATCTCCAATATGAAGGAAGCCCACAAAGTCTTGTTGCGCTTGAATCCTCTTCCTGAGAAATGCCTTGCAGGAGTACAGGTAAAAGATACATTTCCAGAAACATCTGGAGCAGAGATAAATACTTCTCCCCAGTCAAGCTCTACGATGCTTTCCGGTTTGTACCCCCAGTATTCCAGATGGGAGCCAACGCCCAGTGGTGTTATGACTTTGCTGACTTTGTGCCTGAATTTCTTGGCGGCCTTGTAGTCGAGATGGTCGTAGTGGTCGTGGGTGTAAACCAGATAGTCTATGTGGGGAAAATCATGCGGGCGATAGATGGATGTACCCTTGAACGGCCTGTTTATGAACGAGATGGGAGAGCCGCGGAAAAGCACGGGGTCTACCAGTACGGTTTTCCCGTCAAGAACAAGCAGATAGGAGGAATGTCCGAACCAGACCACCTTGTCCTGCTTTTCCCGGATAGCCTGTTCAATGGCTTCCCTGTCCAGGGGAATCGCTTCCAGAGGCTTTGCAGGTTTGAGCCCTTTCCTGTTGCCTGTCAGATGATTCCAGAGAATGGCCAGCATGCTCTTTTTGCTGTGGCGGTCTGTGAACAACACAGTGGGCTCCAGATTTGAGAAAGCGCCGTTATGGTAATTTGGACTCTTGCGGCATCTCTGAAGCCGGGCTCCGTGGGGAACTCTTCCTATGCTCACATAGTCTGTAAAGAACAGAGCCACAATCGCCAGCAATATGCCGAGAGTAATAAGCATTTTTCCAATCCTTTTTCCAGCCCAAAGTTATCAAAATCCCGTATAATTTAGATATGCATGTGTGATTTCTACGCAATTTCATATATTTGTATCATACGTATATCATTATGGCACACAGCGTTTACAAATACAGGACAGGAGAGGCTTATCCCCATTGTTACAAATATCCGCAGGTTGCACTTACGGCAGACTGTGTAACTTTCTCATACGACAGCAAAAAGCTCTACGTTCTTCTTGTAAGGAGAGGGCAGGAGCCGTTCAAGGACTGCTGGGCTTTCCCTGGCGGTTTTGTAAATCCGGACGAGACTGCAGAGGAAGGTGCCCGTCGGGAACTCGCTGAGGAAACCGGCCTCAAGGCGGATTACTTTGAACAGCTGAAAGTGTTCTCCGCTCCCGGCCGCGATCCGCGCCAAAGGACTGTTACCGTGCCGTTTATCGTGCTATCAAAACTTTCGGACGTTAAAGGTCTGGACGATGCCCAGGAGGCCCGCTGGTTCCCTGTAGATCAGATTCCGCAGCTGGCTTTTGACCACCTGCAGATTTTTGATGAAGCCCTTGCATCCCTTAAGCGCTCTCTGCTTTTCAATCCCGTGGCATATTACCTTCTTCCTCAGCGATTCACTATGCCGCAGCTTCAGCGCCTATATGAAATCATACTAGGAGTCAGGTTCGACCGCCGCAACTTTGCCCGCAAGATGAATGCAGTGGGTATCCTTATCGCTGAGTTAAATAATGATAGGAAAGGTATCCCTTCACGTACACCGTCCCTTTTCTCCTTCAACCTTGCCAGATGGGAGGCTATGAAGGAGAAGTCAATTACAGATTTTGAATTCTAAATTGCTTTAGGCCAGTTCTCCTTTTTTAAGGACGTGACACATGTGAAGCCACACGGCCACCGTTACAACTATGGTGGCGCAGCCTGCGAGTATAGTTCCCAGATTCCTTTCAAGTCCCATCATCTGACCGGATGTGAAGAGGAAGTCCGTGCAGATGAAAGTCATGAACATTGCCGGTATGAGAGAGACTATGTAGATAGGCTTGGCATTCATAACCCTGTAGCTTCTAAGGTATAAGAATACCGTTATGGCCCAGAGGGTGAACACTGCAAGAGTCTGGTTTGCCCATGCAAAGTAGCGCCAGAGGATGTCGTAGTTCATAAGGGTTATGGCATAGCCCACTGCAAACATCGGAATACAGATGTAGAGTCTTTTGAGAATGCTCTTCTGTTCCATCCCCATGAAATCTGCAATGATGAGTCTGGAACTTCTGAATGCCGTGTCTCCGGATGTGATAGGGGCGGCTACTACTCCAAGAAGTGCCAGAATGGCTCCGAACTTTCCGAGGGTGGTATTGGTGATTTCGTTCACTGCCCACGATGCGTCGTTGCCGTGCTCCGCAAGTGCAGCGTTGAGTCCTGCAAGGGAATCTTCCACTCCGTTAAAGCCTCTGAAGAAGGCCATTGCGGCTGCTGCCCAAATGAGTGCTATAATGCTCTCGGATATCATTGCACCATAGAAAACGCTGCGGCTTTCCTTGCGGTCTTTCAGGCATCTTGCCATCATCGGACTCTGCGTTGCATGGAATCCGGAGATTGCTCCGCAGGCAATGGTTATGAACATTGTAGGTATGATAGGGAAGCTTGCCGCATTAGGCTTGGCGTTTGCAAATGTGGTAAGGTCCGGTATTACCAGGTTTCCTGTGAATAAAACGTACAGGATTCCAAGTGCCATGAATATCAGCGCAATACCGAATATCGGATAAACGTTGCCTATAATCTTGTCAATAGGAAGGAGGGTTGCAAGGATGTAGTATGCGAACACGATGTACAGCCAGACGCTTTTGTCCCATCCTGTCATGGATGCCAATATACCCGCCGGCCCCAACATGAAGACTGCTCCAACGAGTATCATCATAACAACGGCAAATAGCCTCATCACCTGCTTGGTGGTCATTCCCAGATATTTGCCTATGATTTCCGGAAGGCTGGCTCCGTTGTGGTTCAGGCTCATTACGCCGGCTATGAAATCGTGCATGGCTCCCATGAATATACCTCCGAGGGTAATCCACAGGAAAGCCACCGGTCCGTAAGTGGCTCCCAGAACCGCTCCGAAGATTGGCCCCAGTCCGGCAATGTTCAGAAGCTGAATCAGGAAGGTCTTCCATCTTGGCATAGGAATGTAGTCCACTCCGTCAAACATTGTCTTTGACGGAACTTCCTTGTCTTTCTTTATTCCGAGAATCTTTTCCAGAAACCGTCCGTATGTGAAATAGGCAACAATCAGAGCCGCCAGGCAAATCAAAAATGTAGTCATACCTATATTGCTGAATCTTATAACGCAAAAATAGCAATTAATGCCGTTTGTTGTAAATATTCATCGTCGTAACTTATTTCTTATCTTTGTTAAGTGAATACTAAAAGGAGTCTTATGAAAACTGCTGTTTTTCTCAAAATTGTTGCTTGTTCTGCTGCTGTTGCCTTTTTCTTCCAATCCTGCAGCAAGTCTTCTCTTGTGCAGATTCCGGAAGATCCAGAACCAAAGATAGTGGCTATACCATATTCTGCTTCCGTGGGAAGTGACGTTTCCGGTTCTTCCTCTGCCCCACAGACAAAAGCAACCATAAATAGCAGCAAAAAGTATATTTTCCAGGCAGGAGACAGACTCTATATAGAAAATACAGACAGTGGTCATGAGGGAGATGTTTACGGTTATCTGACCATTGCA
>JAFZMA010000149.1 GCA_017551215.1 Bacteroidales bacterium
GCAAAGATATAAATAGTTTAACATATAAGCTAATTTTGTCCGGTTAAAACAAAAATACTTCCTGTTTCAAAGAGTGATATGGGCAGCGAAAAATAACTACTCATTTTTTTACGATGTTAAGATTGTACCATAATAATTGTGCGTTTTGATGTTTTGTCGCTGAGGAAAAATTATTGGCTTTGCTCCAGCTTAGAGAAAAAGGAAAAGTTTTTACATTTGCGATAGGATTCGTCGAAGGGGAATTCGCATAAGGGATGACAACCTTTTCAAGTTTACTTGATCCGAGCCCTGCTCAAAAGCCGTTACCTGACGGCTTTCTTTTCATAATCACGTTTCCGAGGTTTTTGTGGAGGCTTATTATACACCTTTCCGCGATTTTTGCAAATTGTTTAAAGATTAAGAAGTTACAGGCAACTTTAATTTGCGGAGATTGATATGGGTTGGTAAAATACCTATCTTTGTTTACGTTTAAGTATTAGCCAGAAGTATGAAAAAGATTATTGCAACAATTAGCATCGTTTTGGGAATAAGCCTGATAGGGGCTCTGTCCGGAACTGGAGCAGGTTCAGGTTCTGCTTACGGGCAGACAGTGACAGACGGCAGGTGGTATATGGAGGGTTTTGTCAGAGGAGTGAACGAGGAGTTGCCTCAAGAGATGATAATATTTACACTTCGTTCAGCAGAGATAAAGGATAATACAGTCCGGTTTTTCCTGGATATTTCCCTTCCGGACGCCCTTGACGATTTATATGAGGCGTTGAATGAAAAGAAATTAGAGCTTCTGGGAGTTTTTTGCGGCTCTCTGGCTAATACCTGCAGGATGTTGGCAGCGTCTGAGTTGGATGTGGAGTATGTGCTGACGGATAAGAATACCGATGCAGCAAAGAGTATTGTTATCAAGTCTGCGGAAATAAAGGAAAACCTGGATAGTATCATTGAAAGTATCAGTTCCAGGCATGTTGAGATTGAGGAAATTCCGATAGAAGAATTGGTGGAGAATCTTAAGAAAACCCTTCCTTTTGATTTGGGAGAGGGCGTGGCTTTGGTTGATGTCAAGATAGAGGATAACAATCTTATGTGCGTTACAAACGTAGAGGATGCGGAAGTTATCAAGGAGATGAATGAAGTTATGAGTTTAGGGGAGGGTTTAGTTAAGATGATGTTGATGAAGTCTTATCTAAATGATGTTGGGTCCAAAACGATGATCAAGTCTCTGAAGGCCAGCAATATGGGTTTTGCGTTTATTTTTAAGAGCGAGAAAACGGAAGATAAATGTGAGATTATTTTTTCTCCGGAGGAGTTGAAAGAGATTGAGGTTGAATAGACAAGGTTGCTATATGGAAAGATGTGATTTGGCGGTTGAGAGGAAGCATGAGCTTGGGTGCAATTGCTGCCAGGCGGTGCTGTTTGCGTTTGAACAGGAGATTGCTCAGCGATGGTGTGGTGATGCCGGTGTTGAAGATGCGCTGATGGCGCTGGGGAGCGGATTCGGGAGTGGAATGGGTGGAATGGAGGCTACCTGCGGTGCGCTTAACGGCGCTGCCATGGTGGTTGGGTTGCTTTCAGACGGAAAGGTGCCCACAGTGCTGAAAACCAGAAGGCTTTGCACGGAGTTCAAAGAGATGGTTGGGGCTCTGCGATGCGCGGATATCAAGGGCGTGCAAACGCACAGGCCACTGTGCTCATGCGATAACTGCGTCCGTTACGCGGTTCAAATCGCTGAGAAATATATTTAGCAGATTATGCTTGCAAATTATTCTGATTGCTGGTGTAGGATGGTATAGTATTCTTTGCGGGCGGCGGAAAGATGCTTCTGGTAGCGTGGGCTGCGGCTCATGGAGACAAAGGCGGAGACAGCAACCGCGTAGCCAGCGTTTACATCGCTTTGCCAGTGGGCGCCTACAATCACACGGCTTTCTCCGTACTGGTAGCCCCGTTCCAGGATTTTTTCTGAAAGCACCGGAGCCATTTGAGAAAGAGCCATTGCCGTGGCTAAGCCGAGGGCAGTGTGGCCGGATGGGTAACTGCCGTCCAGGCGGAGAGCATCGTAGTCAAATTCTCCCCAAACTCCCTCTCCCATAAGGTCGAACGGACGGCGTCGCATGTACTTTTTCTTGGCGCTTGAAGTGGCGGCGTATCCGGTTTCTCCGGCGTAGAGCATGAAGCGGTAGATGGCTGGGGTTGTTTCCGGATGGATTACAAATCCGAACAATTCCGAGTATATGGTGCACATTCTCACTATGCCGAAAAGGGATTCCTGACTGGCTTGCCGGCCTCTTTCCGTTTGACGCATGCTTTTGCCCCATTCCCAACGGGCGAGATCTTCTTTGAACACGGCGTTTGTGGTGTCGGATGGCGGCGGTGGAGGAAGCAAGGTTGCCGAATCCGGGAGACTGTCTGCTATGTAGAGAGAATCCAGCGGAATCAGCCACTGGGGAATGGTGTCGTATCTGAACGAGCCAATGTCTGCCACTGGAACAAACCGCGGAGTAACCGTTTCCGCGGTTTTTGTGGTATTTTCCGCAATTCTGGGAGAACAGGCCGTCAGCAGGAAGATAATGGCGGAAACGGCCGCTAAAATGCGTTTGGGCATATTATTCTTATTGTTCTGCTGTCTTGTCTTTTCTCTTGAAGGTGTTCTTAACACTGCGCCATGCGCTCTTTGCTCCGTTGGCCGCACTCTTGGCAATCTTCTTGGCTTTTTTAGAAACTTTGCCTGCAGATTCCTTGGTAGTATCCCAAACTTCTCCACTTTCCTCAGCGATGACATCTGCGGCATCTTCTGCCTTTCCGGATATTTTGTCGCCAATCTGCTCAGCTTTCTCCTTTACCTTTTCCTTGAACTCGCGACCCTTATCTACAGCCTTTCTTCCGCTCCTCTGCATTTTGTCACCGAGGCTTTCAACTGCGTCTCCGATGTTGTTTACCGTGGCGTCCAGGGCGTTCTCGCGGTTGATGAGGTTGATTACGGTTACCTCTCCGTCTGCCGTTGTGATGCAGACGTTATTCTTCTGAAGGTCCCGTTCACCGCCCTTGAAGTTGCCCCAGTAGCAGGAAATGTCTCCGTCCTCGTCCTTGAGGTCTTTTACGGTAGGGGCACCATAAGTGTTTTCAAGCCAGCTTTTAAGCACCTCGTATCTGGTTGGGTTGAGCGTAGGGTTTGAATCGGTGAACAAAATGAGTTCTCCCACAGTTTCCCTTTCTGGATCTGGGACAACGGTTGCAAAAGCATCTATTCCGTTGATTTTTCCCTGTAGTGTTGTCTTTATGACAGCTCGTCCCTGGTCGTTTTGTCCGGCAGTCTGGTCCACGGTTTTCCAGCCGGCCTTTTCCAGCTTCTTTATAAAGTTCTCTTCTGATGTGTTGAGAGAATATGAGCCGAAACGCACGTTTTTGATTGTCCTTTGGGCGGATGCGGACATGGCTGTCAGCAAAATGCCCAGTAACAGAATTAGAGATGCAGTCTTTTTCATACTGGAGTTTTTTCTTTTCGTCTGCAATTTACTGCAAATTCTGTTCATTTCAATTCTTTTTGCAGACAATAATTTCAGTTAACTTTGTGAAGGGCTTTGCCCATGTATGTAAAAGTCCGTGTTGTTATGAATGATAAAGTACAGGGGAACGGCATCCCAAGTTCAAATGCCGATGGACGGATATATGTCCGCGCTGCCGTGGAGTCTGACCTTGGGACGGTGAACAAGCTGCTGTATCAGGTGGAAGATCTGCACCGTGTAGGGCGTCCGGATTTGTTCAAGCCCGGCGAGAAAAAATATACGGACGAGCAGATTCTGGATATCTTCAAGAATCCAACTACGCCCGTGTTCGTGGCTGTGGAACGCGCTGCAAGGGAGGCTGTTGCTGATGATGGACTTGAAAGTAAGGTTTTAGGGTATGTATTCTGCATCCTCAAGGAAACCCGTGGAGCCAAGGCTGTTTTTGATCATACAACTCTCTACATAGATGATTTGTGCGTGGATGAATCTGCACGTGGAAAGGGCGTAGGGAAGATTCTGTATGACTATGCCGTGGAATATGCCCGCAGCATCGGGTGCCACAATGTAACCCTCCACGTATGGGACAAGAACCCCGGAGCCCGTACCTTCTACGAGAAGATGGGAATGGGGGTGCAGCAAACCACAATGGAGGTTCTGCTGTAGCAGCGGTGGATATTGCTCAGTGTTACTGTCTGAGGGCGTCAAGGCCGGCGCGGATGCGGCGGAGGGTTTCATCGCGGCCGATGAAGTAGATGATGTCCGAGATTCCGAGTCCGCGGGTATTGCCCGTAAAGAACAGACGTAGGGTGTTCATCACCTGACCCATCTTCCATTCCTTTGATTTTATGTAGCCGGTCAGGAGAACCTCAATCTTCTCACAGCAAATCTCTTTTTGCTCATTGTCTGTGAAGGTTGGGAACGGGTTCTCGGCGATGAGGTTGTAGAGTTCTTCCGCGTGGCTGAGATTGTCTGGGGTGCAGAACTTCTTTACGTCTGCCTCGTCGTAGGTGGCCGGGGCGATGAAGAGGGCTTTGCTGATGTCCCAGAACTCGTTTGCGAAGTGGGCTCTTTCCTTAATCAGTTCGCAGACCTCCGCCAGATACTTGTCGGAAAACTTTGCGTCCGGAGTGGAGTCTGTGCTTTCCTGGGAGTTGACGGTTGCGGAGAGGGCATCGCGGAGCATTGGGCGGAATTCGGCTGCAAGCTGCTGAGGGGTGCGGCGGCGGAGATATTGCTCGTTGAACCACTTGGCTTTGTCCACGTTGAACTTTGCGCCCGACTTGATGACTCTCTCAAGGCTAAATACCGGAATGAGCTCTTCCAGGGTGAAGAGTTCCTGCTCTGTTCCCGGGTTCCATCCGAGGAGTGCAAGCAGATTTACGAATGCTTCCGGGTAATAGCCGTCTTCTCTGTAACCTCTTGATATTTCTCCGGTTTCCGGATTGGTCCATTTGAGCGGGAACACTGGGAATCCCAGGCGGTCTCCGTCTCTCTTGCTGAGTTTTCCCTTTCCGTCCGGTTTGAGGAGGAGGCTTAGGTGAGCGAATCTAGGCATGGTGTCTTCCCATCCGAAAGCCTTGTAAAGCAGATAGTGGAGAGGGAGGCTCGGAAGCCACTCGGCGCCGCGGATTACCTCCGTGATTTCCATCAGGTGGTCGTCTACAATGTTGGCAAGATGGTATGTAGGGAGCTGGTCTGCAGCTTTCCACAATACCTTGTCGTCCAGGGTGTTGGTCTCCACTTCCATTTCTCCGCGGATGAGATCGTTCATCTTTACGGTCTGGTTTTCCGGAATCTTGAAGCGGATGGTCCAGGTGTCTGTGGTCTCTATGAGTCTCTTTACCTCGTCTGCCGGGAGGGTGAGGGAGTTCTTCAGCGTTTTGCGGCTCTCGTAGTTGTATATGAAAGTCTGCTTGTTGGCTTCTGCCTCTGCCCTGAGTCTGGAAAGTTCTTCCGCGGAATCAAAGGCGTAGTAGGCGTAGCCGTTTGCTACAAGCTGCTCGGCATATTGGCGGTAGAGCGGTTTGCGTTCGCTCTGGCGGTATGGGGCATGTGAGTTCTTTTCGCTCTTTACACTGGCAATCCTGTAAGTCTGGTTTTCGGCTATTTCAACACCCTCGTCCGGGACAATGCCGCACCAGGCCAGGGATTCAAGGATGTAATCCTCTGCTCCGGGAACGAATCGCTGAGAATCCGTATCCTCAATCCTTAATATGAATTTTCCGCCATTCTGCTTGGCGTACAAATAATTATAGAGCGCGGTCCTTACGCCTCCCATGTGAAGGGGGCCTGTGGGACTCGGTGCAAACCTTACACGTGTCTGTCTTGCCATATCTTACGTTTGTTTTTCTGCCAGTTTTGATATTCTGTCTAGTCTTGAGTCTGATGCAGATATCTGTTGTTTGTGGTTATCGCCGGCCTTTCACCGGTATTGGTTATTGCAAGTGTAATGCTGTTGGTGGTTATGCCTGGATTCTTCTTGCGGTTCTTTCTTTCGTATGCTGGAATGCTCTCCAGTTCAATGATTTCGCTTTCGTCGTCCGTTACAAGCACAGGCTTGGTTCCGGCAACCCTCTTCTCTGGCTTGAATTCCAGCACAGAAGGTATCTTGCCCTCTTCCGGGTTTCTTGGGCGGATAGGGTCCGGGCGAACTACTGTCTCGTCTCCTCTTCCAGGAATGATTATGTTGTTGCCGTCTACATCCGGAAGGTTGAGGACTTCAAAGCCAGTAGCTACCACGGTAATACGCACCTTGTTGCCCAAGGAAGGATCGTACACTAGACCTCGTTTGTAGTTGATGGTAGGTCCGGTGTAGCTCTTGACGGCCTCTACCGCCTGCTTGAGTTCCGCCATAGTAAAGTTGTCGTCCTGGCAGCTGATGTTGATAAGCAAGCCCTTGGATGTCTTGAGATCGCAGTCGTTCAGGAGAGGGGATTTAAAGGCTTCTTCCACAGCAATCTCCGCACGGCCTTCTCCTTCCGCTTCTCCGATTCCCATTGTGGCCATTCCGCTGTTTCCCATCACCATCCTCACGTCGTTCATATCCACATTGATTTCTCCCTCCTTGACAATAATCTCCGAGATGCTCTTTACGGCGGTAACCAGGACCTCGTTGGCTTTGCTGAAGCCCTCTCTCATGGTGAGGTCTCCGAACGCTTCGTAGATTTTCTGGTTGTCTATAATCAGAATGCTGTCTACATATTGACGGAGTTCTCTCAGGCCGTTCATTGCGCGGGTCATGAAAGGAGCGCCCTCGTCTCTGAAAGGAATTGTAACCACGCCCACTACAAGCTTGCCTAAAGACCTGGCAATCTCAGCGATAACAGGTGCTGCGCCGGTTCCCGTACCTCCTCCAAGGCAGGCGGCGATGAACACCATCTCTATTCTGTTTGGAAGAGCCTTTATGATATCGTCTTTGCTGGCAAGAGCGGCCTCGCGGCCCTTGTTAGGATCGCATCCGGCTCCCAGCCTGCGCGCTATCTTTGGGCCGAGGGTTAGCTTCTCGTCTACCGGATTGTTCTTCAGAGCCTGCTCGTCTGTGTTGCAAATCATCAGGTCTATGTCTGACAGATTTTTCTTGTAGATTTCTGCCACGACATTGCAGCCTCCGCCGCCAACTCCAATGACCTTGATTATGGCGTTCGACTCCGTAAAGTCGATAGGGTAATCGTTAATGCTGTCGTCTATAAGTTCCATAGTTTCAGGTTGTCTGGTTGTTAGACTTCGTTGGAGAAATCGCTGGAGAACAGGTTCTCGCTGCTAAGGGCTCCCTTAAGTTTGCCCCACAGGTTTCTTCCGGTTTTTCCTTGCTTCTTGCCTGGCTTGGATGCGGAAGAGGAATCTGCCGGAATCGGCACGGATGTTTCAGCATCTATGAGCACAGGTTCTGCGTTTTCTTCTACAGGCTGGAATACAGGCTCTTCTATTGAGGTAACGCAGTTGGTGAATATTATGCCCTCTTCCTCCATCCTCTGGAATGCGTGGATGAGCATTCCTGCTGCCGTCGAGGATGTAGGCTCCTTGGCCAAATCACAAGAAGAAGGATCTATCGCGAATACGTTTGGACTACCAACCCTTGCTTCATAACCAGTAACAAAATTAGCGAGGTTGGTAAGGTTCTTGATCTTGGAGCCGCCTCCTGTCAGAACCATTCCGCTGCGTATAACGTCTTTGAACCCAGACTGCTCAACATGCCAGCAAACGGCCTCCAGAATCTCTTCCATCCTGGCCTGGATTATCCGAGCCAAAACCTTGAGATGTACCTCTTTGCCGCCGTTTGCGCCTACGGTAGGGATGAGGATTCTCTTGTCTGCATCGGCATAGTCGCTGAAGCAGCAGCCGTAGTTTGTCTTGATGAGTTCAGCCTTGTCGTTTGCAATGCCGCAGCCTATGCAGATATCTTCCGTAATGGAGTTTCCTCCGAAAGGAATAATGCCAGCATAACGTATGATGTTGTGGTGGAATACAATCACGTCTGTGGTTCCGCCTCCTATGTCCACAAGTATGGAACCTACCTCCATTTCGTCCTCGGAAAGCACGGCCTTGGCAGAGGCAACCGGCTCAAGCACAATCTCCAGCGGCTGTATGCCGGAGAGCTGGAGGGTGCTCTGGATCATCCTCTGGGAGTTCTCCTTTCCGATGAACAGCTTGAAACGAGCCTGAATGTTGCGGCCCAGCATTCCTACCGGTTCGCTTACGCTCATGTAGTTGTCTACGTTGTAACTCTGAGGTACGGAGTACAGAACCTTATTCCCGTCGTCCAGGACATAGTTGTAGGTGTTCTGTGTAATCTTCACAATCTCATCCTGCGTAATAAGGTTGTTGAAGTTTTCCCTCTGCACCTGGAACGGCTCAGGAGCGATGCACTTGATGTCTTGGCCGGCTATTCCCACAAAGGCTTTGGTCACCTTCATGTGAATCTGGTCCTCGACCATCTTAAGTGCCTTGTTGAGAGCCTGGTTGGCGAGTCTTACGTTTTCTACTCTTCCCCTTTTGATACCTCTTGACGGAGCCTCTCCAAAGGCTACGATCTTGACTCCGAGGTTTGTTTTCTCTCCTACGGCCACTGCTACTTTTGTGGTTCCGAGATCGATGGCAGCAATCAAATCTTTCATATTGTTTTTGTTGTTACTGGTTATGTGTTAGTGTATCTGTTCTTTTTTGTGCAGACAATCTGTCCGCGGTATTTCAGGTTAACGCCGGAATATTTATCCCATCCAGCCTTGGGAACAATGTATGTGTAAAAGGAGTGGAGCTTGTTGAATTTCTCGGCGATGTTATCAAGGTCTCCGAAGATAATCCTCTGGTCTCCAGCTCTTGTGATGAGTTCAATGTCTCCCTCGTCGTTGAAGAAAATCTCCTCTATCTGGGCATTCCAGAACGGGTGCTTTTCCAGGTACATTCCAAGGTTCAGTATCCTTCCCAGCCATGAGGTTGTGTCTTTGCCCTGCGGATTCTCGTCCATTAGCACGTCTAGAGGAACCTTGCCCGTAACTACCGGAACGTATGACGAGTAGTTCTCTATCAGAGGGAATACAAACGCTGTCTCGTCCATGTAGAATCCTCCGTCTTGAGTCTGTATCCTGATGACCGGCTTCCTCTGGCGGATTTCTATGTTCATGATTCCGTCTCTGGTCACGTATGCCTGGCTTTCCTTGACAACGCTGCGGTGGTTCAGAAGAGCCTCTATCTGTTGCAGATGGATGCTGTCTATCCGGCGTCCCACAACGTTTCCGGCAAAGCGGTCTATTATGTCCACAATCTCCTGCTTTGTCACGAACTTGTTCAGCGAACTGTCCAGCAGGGTGACCTTGATGCTCTTTACAACTTCCTGGCTCTTACCCTTTTGACGCAGGTCTGAGGCAAAGTGGAAATAGGCCACCGCTGCTGCGGCAAGAACCGCATACAGCAACCCACCTAATATGTTTTTCCAAACTTTTCTCATTTTATCAGTTTTTCCAGCGGCTCCACAAAGCGGTCTATGTTGCCCGCTCCGAAAGTCACCAGAAGGTCTATCTTTCCTTCCTCCAGCCTGCCTTTAATCAGCTCCATAAGCTCTTCCTTGGTAATCAGGACTTTGTCGCTGAGGCTGATCTTGTTGAAAATCAGTTCGGAAGTTACTCCTTCAATAGGCAATTCCCTGGCAGGGTAGATGTCCAGCAGGATTACATTGTCCGCAGTGCTCAAGGCTTCTGCAAATCCGTCTGCCAGGTCTCTTGTCCTGGTGTAGAGGTGAGGCTGGAACACGGCGGTCAGCTTCCTGCCCGGGAAGGCCTCCCTGAGAGAGCTGATGGTTGTTGCAATCTCCTGAGGATGATGGGCATAGTCATCTATGTACACAACTTTAGGAGTGTTTACGTGGATGTCCATTCTCCTTTGCACGCCACGGAAAGATGCAAGCGCTTTTTTCAGACTCTCCTTGTCAACTCCAGCCAGAAGCGCTACAGCGGAAGCGGCAACTGCGTTCTCTATGTTTACCCACCCCGGAACTCCCACGGTGCAGCCTTCCACGTTGCCGATTTCAGGCGGGCAGTTGAGGGTGAAGCGGAACATTCCGGTTTCTTTGCCGTCCTGCTTTATCGGCTCTATGTCAGAGGTATAGAAGTCCGGAGCCTTGCCTTCTTTGGCCGTGAACGCATAGCTCAGAATCTTGGCTTTTACGTTGGACGTGTCCAGTATAATGCCCTGTTTTACTATAAGGTATCCGTCTGCATCTACCTGAGAGGCGAACTTGGCGTAAGCCTCCCTCATGTTCTCCACCGTTCCGTATATGTCCAGATGGTCCGGATCTGTAGCCGTAACTACCGCAATATGAGGGAACAGCTGATGGAAAGATCGGTCAAACTCGTCTGCCTCCGCTACAATGGTATCGTTGGCAGCCAGCAGAAGGTTGCTTCCATAGTTCTTGGAAATTCCTCCCAGAAACGCGTTGCATCCCTTGCCGCTGCTCTGGATTATATGGGCCAGCAAAGTGCTTGTTGTTGTCTTGCCGTGGCTTCCGCTTATTGCCAGGCATGTTTTTCCCTCAGCGATGTGTCCAAGGGCTCGGCTTCTCTTGATGACCTTGTAGCCCTGGGCGTTGACCGTTACAAGCTCCTGCATGTCAGCCGGTATGGCCGGGGTGTAGATGACAAGCGTATTGTCCTTGTCCTGCGGAATCATGGCAGGATTGTCCTCATAGTGAATGGCGATTCCTTCATTTTCCAGAGCCTTTGTCAGCGGACTTGGCGTGCGGTCGTATCCGCTCACGCTGCAGCCGCGGCTCTTGTAATATCTTGCAAGGGCGCTCATGCCGATTCCCCCGATGCCGATGAAGTACACGTTCTTTGGCTCGGCCGGCTTTGCCTGAAAGTTCTTTCCCTTGCAGAGTTTGAGGCACTCGTCCGCAATCTCTTTTCCTGCGTTAGGCTTTGCGAGCCTGAGTATATTCCCTTCCAGGAGAGCGCGTTTTCCGCAGTCTGCTATTAGGTTGTCTATCACGTCCATAAGTTTCTGCTCAGCCTCCGCGTCCCTTACAATCATTGCGGCATCCTTGTTTACCAGAGACATGGCGTTGTGTGTCTGATGGTCTTCCGCCACGTTAGGGCTTGGCACGAACACCGTGCATTTGCCGGCTACGCAAAGCTCTGATATTGTGCCGGCTCCGGCGCGGCTTACCACTATGTCGGCAGCGGCGTAGGCAAGGTCCATCCTGCTAATGAAATCAGTACAACAGACACACTCATGAGGATTAGATTTCAAAAACTCGTCTATCTCTTTCTTATAGACCTTGCCGCACTGCCAAATAACCTGGAATCCCTTTATGCGGTCTTCCAGTATAGCTTTTTTCATACAGTTGTTAAGGGTACGGCACCCCAGGCTTCCGCCAACCACGAACACGGTTTTCTTCTGAGGGTCGAGGTTGTAGAACCGGATTCCCTCTTCCTTCATCTCTGGAGTGCAGCGCACTATCTCCTTGCGGATAGGGTTTCCGGTTATCAGTATCTTGTCCTTAGGGAAGAAGCGTTCCATGTTGTCGTAGGCCACGCATATTTTTGCCGCCTTGGAGGCGTTCTTTCTGTTTACGATTCCCGCAAAGGAATTCTGCTCCTGAAGGAGTACTGGAACTTTCAAGGCTGCGGCTGCGGAAACCACTGCTGCAGAGGCGTATCCACCAACTCCAACAACAAAGTCCGGGCGGAAATCCTTTACGATTCTCTTTGCCAGACGGCGGCACTTCAGGTAATCCCTGGCTACGCCAATGTTGGACAAAGAGTATAACGGCCTGTGGAGTCCTCTTGCCGGGATGCCTTTGATAGGGTATCCTGCAGCAGGGACTTTTTCCATTTCCATTCTTCCGCTGGCTCCCACAAAGAGGATGTCCGCATCGGGAACCTGAGCCCTAATGGCGTTTGCTATTGAGATTGCCGGGAATATGTGGCCCCCGGTTCCGCCTCCGCTTACTATGACTTTTAAATTATTCATAACAACGTTTTATTCGTCTGGACCTAACTGGTCTGCATATCTTTGTTTAAGATACTCGTCTCTTTCTTCCTGGCTCATGGCATCTTGCTTAAGCTGCTCTGCCATAGCTTCTTTCCGCTCCTCTTCCTTCTTGCGCTCGCGCTCCAGGCGTTTCTGTTCCTTTTCCAGCCTTTCCTTTTCAATTAGCAATGCTTCTGCATCTTCCTTGGTTCTGGAGATGGACAGGATGATTCCGAACGCGCAGCTGATAATCACAAAGGAGGTTCCTCCAAGGCTTATAAGCGGAAGGGTGTGTCCGGTTACCGGGAATATGCCAACGTTCACCAGAATGTGAAGCATTGCCTGCACCAGGATTACGGCCCCAAGTCCTCCTGCCGTAACGGCGGAAAAGACAGTGCGGCATCCCTTGACTATCAGCACACAGCGGTAGAAGAAGATTACGTAGAGCATCATCACCAGAACCCCTCCCCAGAGTCCGTATTCCTCCAGTATGATGGAATAGATGTAGTCTGAATAAGGGTGAGGCAATACATATCGCTGAGTACTCTTGCCCGGCCCCTTTCCTAATAAGCCTCCTTCCTTTACGGCTATCTGGGCCATGTCTGCCTGCAGGGTTTCGTCTGCAAGGCGCTGCTGCTCCCTCTTGCTCAATGTGCTCACATCCACCGCATCCTCGCTGCTGAAGAACCGGTTGAACCTTTCTATTGCGGTGTCCATTCTCGGGAAGATTCCGCGGTGCTCCGTGGTGAAAGGCTTGCTGGCCAGATGCAACAGGATAAGCGCTACAACTCCAGCCGCTCCCAGTCCAATGGTCTTGAGCAGGTAGGATGGCTTTATTCCGGCTAAGAACAGGACTATGAAGCATATCAGAGCCAGATAAAGTGCGGCGGAGACACTTCCGACAAGCACAAGCACAATGCAGACTCCGATAGGGGCAACAATCTTCAGCAGGAAGCTCTTGTATGTGTCTATCTTCATGATTTCCAGAGCTCTTGCAAGATAGAGCACAATGGCTATCTTGGCGAACTCCGTAGGCTGGAACTGGATTCCTCCTATGGACAGCCATCTCTGGGCGTCGTTTGTCTTGACTCCTACAGCAAGAGTCAGGACCAGCAGCACAATGACCAGAAGGAGGCTCAGCATGGAGAACATCCTGTACCATTTCGGCGGAATCTTGTAGCAGATGAACAAGGCGGCGATACCCAGCACCACAAACCTTATCTGCTTCATCAGGATGCCAAAGTTGGTGCTGCCCTTCATATAGGCCAGAGAGCTGCTGGCCGAATATATGAGGGCGATGGAAATGAGACTCAGAAGGAAGAAGATGGCCCATATAACCTTGTCTCCGTGGAGACGGCTCATCACCTCTTCCTGAGCATCCCGCTTTGCGCTTTCCTGTATGTCCTTTTCCTTGTCTGCCATTGACAAAACTTCCTATAATTCTCTTACCGCTTTCTTGAATTGTTCTCCGCGATCTTCATAGCTCTTGAACAGGTCGAAGCTGGCGCAGCATGGGCTCAAGAGCACCGTGTCTCCAGGGGCCGCATTCTCGTAAGCGGCTTTTACAGCGTCTTTTGCGCTGGTAACATCTATTATCTTGTCTACCTTGTCCCCAAAGCACTCGTGCAGTTTCTCGTTGTGGAGTCCCATGCAGATGAGCACCTTTACCTTGTCCTTTACGAATTTGTAGAGAGGGCTGTAGTCATTGCCCTTGTCCTTTCCGCCGGCTATCCAGACAACCGGAGTTGTCATGCTCTCCAAAGCGTACCAGGCGGAATCCACATTGGTTGCCTTGGAATCGTTGATGTACATCACTCCCTTGATAGACATCACTTTCTCCAGACGGTGCTCAACTCCCTGGAAATTCATCAGAGACTCGCGGATTACCTTGTTGTCTATGTTCACGGCCTTGGCGGCTATTGCTGCGGCCATGGAGTTGTAGACATTGTGCTTTCCCTGCAGGGCAAGTTCCTTCAGGTACATGGAGTACTCGTCATCCTCGTAGCGTACGAACAGGCGGTCTTCGTCTATGAAGGCTCCCTGGTCTACCTTCTTCTTCTGGGTGAACGGGAGTTTCTTGGCTGTGAGCACTATGCGGTCCAGCTCCTTGGCGGTGATAGGGTCGTCTGCGCAGAACACGAAGCATTCCCTGTCTGTAAGGTTCTGAACAATGCGGAACTTGGCGTCCACATAGTTCTGCATCTTGAACTGGTAACGGTCCAGATGGTCCGGTGTAATGTTGGTGAGGATTGCTATGTCTGCCTTGAAGGCGTACATTCCGTCCAGCTGGAAACTGCTGAGCTCAATTACGTAGTAATCGAATTTCTCGGTTGCCACCTGATAGGCATAGCTCTTTCCGATATTGCCGGCGAGTCCCACGTTAAGCCCCGCGTTCTTTAGCATATAGTAGATGAGGGATGTTGTGGTGGTCTTGCCGTTGCTTCCGGTTATGCAGATTTTCTTTGCGCGGTCGTAACGTCCGGCAAACTCTATTTCGGATATTACCGGTATGCGGTATTCCCTGATACTCTGAACCATAGGATTCTCTTCCGGAATACCTGGGCTTTTCACCACTTCATCTGCACAGAGGATTTTCTCCTCCGTGTGGCCTCCTTCTTCATATTCAATCTGGAACTTGGAGAGAGTCTGCTTGTATTGCGGCTTTATTGTTCCCGCATCGCTGAGGAAAACGTCAAAACCCTTGACTTTTGCCAGGACGGCGCTTCCCACTCCGCTTTCTCCGCCTCCGAGTACTACAATTCTTTTCTTACCCATATATGCTCTTTATTTTTCTTTTTGTTCACCGATGAATTTATCTGATCTTCAATGTTATTACAGAGAGGATGCCCAGCACTATCGTGATGATCCAGAAACGCACTGTAATCTTTGCCTCCGGGGTGATGTGGTACGGCCACTGTATGAGGGCATCCGGGTTCTCTTTCTGGAAGTGATGGTGCAACGGGCTCATTCTGAATACTCTTACGCCTTCTCCCTTCTTCTTTTTAGTGTATTTGAAATAGTATCTCTGTATGAGTACGCTAAGGCTTTCCACGAAGAAGATTCCGCAGAAGATAGGGATGAGGAATTCCTTCCTTATCATTATTGCGGCTACTCCGATTATTCCTCCGATTGCCAGGGAACCGGTATCTCCCATGAATACCTGGGCCGGGAACGTGTTGTACCAGAGGAAGCCAATAAGCGCTCCCACAAATGCGGCCATGAAGATCACTATCTCTGCCGTGTTCGGGATGTACATTATGTTCAGGTAATCCGCAAAGATGGCGTTGCCGCTCAGGTAGGCCAGTATGGCAACCGTGGCTCCCACTATGGCGGACGTGCCGGTGGCGAGCCCGTCCATTCCGTCTGTCAGGTTGGTTCCGTTGGATACCGCTATCACTATGAACGTAATGATTATCACATAGATGATATTGGTTGCCCAGTCTCTGAAACGGCCTTCTCCAGGAGCCAGCCATGAGTATTTGAACTCGTTGTGCTTGAGGAAAGGAATGGTGGTGGTACGGCTTTTTACATCGCGATAATAAATGACCTTCTGGTCTCCCACTCCACGGACCACTTCTTTCTGCTCTCCCTCATGAGGGGTGTCGCTGTAAAGGCGGATTACATTTTGCTTGCTGACAAGAAGGGTGACTCCCACCACGATTCCAACGGCCAGCTGGCCGAATATCTTGTATTTCTCCTTAAGACCCTCCTTGTTTTTCTTGAAGACCTTGATGGAGTCGTCCTTGAATCCTATGAGTCCCAGACATAAAGTGGTGAATATCAGCAGCAGCACGTACACGCTGGTCAGGTTGCAGAACAGCAGAACAGGAATCAGAATGGAAAGCAGGATGATGAGTCCTCCCATGGTAGGGGTGCCTTTCTTTGCAAGCTGGCCTTCCAGTCCAAGATCGCGGATGGTCTCTCCAATCTGCTTGGCCTGAAGGCGGCGGATTATCTTGGGGCCTATCCAGAATGCGATAATGAGTGCCAGTATAATGCAGGCAGCTCCCCTGAATGAGATGTAATTCATTAGGTTAGCTCCAGGGATATCCCATCCCATGCTCTCGAACCATTTGAAAAGATGATATAACATAATCTTCTTCTATCTTTTATTGTCTGCCGTATTCTCTGAGCCTGAAGGCTTCTTTTACGGTTTCCTTGTCGTCCATGTGGTGTTTTTCCGTTCCGATTATCTGGTAGTCCTCGTGTCCTTTGCCGGCAACCAGGATAACGGAACCCGGTATGGCTGTCATCACGGCACTCTGGATTGCCTGTATGCGGTCCGGTATGAACTTGGCTTTCAGCACGGAATCCGCATCCATCCCGGCCTTGATGTTATCTATTATGGCCATCGGGTCTTCCGTTCTCGGATTGTCGCTGGTGACAAAAATCCTGTCTGCGTACATGCCTGCAATGGCTCCCATCTTAGGGCGCTTTGTCCTGTCGCGGTCTCCGCCACAACCGAACACGCATATAAGATCTCCTTTAGGTTTCAGCGCTTTAAGGGTCTTGAGCACGTTCTCAAGGGCGTCTGGAGTGTGGGCATAGTCCACCGCGGCAATTATGTCGTCGTCTCCGCGGAAGTATTCCAGTCTTCCGCTTACGCTTCGAAGGGTACTCATGATTTTAACAACCTCGTCATGAGGAGCGCCCAGAAGAATAGCCGAGCCGTAAATGGCTGTCAGGTTCTCCGCATTGTATTCCCCTATGAAGTTGCACCATACTTCTGTTCCATTGATATTCAGCTGCATGCCGTCTATACTCTGCTCGATTATCCTGGTCTTGAAATCCGCCACGTTGCGGGTGGAGTAGGTGTGAACCTGGGCTCTGCAATTCTGCACCATAAACTCTCCGTTGCGGTCGTCTATGTTGGTAAGGGCAAAGGCATCGGCGGAAAGGGAATCAAAGAACTTCTTCTTGCAGTTGCGGTAATTCTCAAAAGTCTTGTGGTAGTCCAGATGGTCGTGAGTCAGGTTGGTGAATATGCCGCCGGTAAACTTGATTCCCGTAATCCTCTCCTGGTCAATGGCATGGGAGCTCACCTCCATGAAGCAATACTTGCAGCCTTCCGTAACCATCTGGTCCAGAAGCTTGTTCAGCTCAAGCGGCCCGGGAGTCGTGTTTATTGTAGGATACTTTGTCTCTCCCACGTAGTTGGCTATGGTGCTCAGCAGTCCGCACTTGTGTCCAAGGGCTGTGAATGTGTTATAGAGCAAGGTGGCTATAGAGGTCTTTCCGTTGGTTCCGGTTACGCCTATGAGCTTGAGCTTGGAGGAAGGGTTGCCAAAGTTGTTCACGGCGATCTTGGCTTCTGCCTCGCGGCTGCTCTTTACAATAACATAGACTACGAGATCACGGTCTCCTCTTCTGATAGGGGCTTCCTCGTCTTCCGGAATGTTCTCGCATACAATGTACTGGGCTCCTCTCTCTATTGCATCGCGGATGAATTTCCCGCCGTCTGCGGCGGCACCCTTGACAGCAATGAAGAGACTTCCCCTGGAACATTTGCGGGAGTCTGCCGTTATGCTTTTTACATCGTTGCTGCTGACAACGCTGAACATTGCGGTGTCCGGGGAGATTTCCTCTCTTCCCTGGAATTCCCTAATGATTCTTATGCCCTTCAGTAATTGACCTAATCTCATCGTTTTATACTGTGTTTTATTTGCCCAATGTCAGTTTTACAGTCTGTCCTTTTTCCACTGCGGAACCTGGGGCCGGACTCTGTTCCAGTACCCGTCCGTGGCCGCTGAATTCCACTTTGTATCCCTGGTTCTCAAGGATGAACAGCGCATCCTTCAGCCCCATTCCCTTTACGCTTGCCAATGAATCCTTGTCCATTGCAATTCCCTGTGCCATAACGGCGTTGGAGTCTGAGGAGAACGTTACCCATCTGTTGTCCGAGATTGCGGAGGCTATCTCTCGGCTGTTTGTCGACGGTATATCCTTAAGTACGGTCTTGCTCGGGGCTCCCATTCCGGCTGCTATGCTCGGATTGCTCTTTCTGCTATTTTTCTGGCTGCCGTCAAGCTTCTCGTTCCAGCGCGGGGTGTTGGCGTAGATGAACCTGGCTATCCTGAGGAAAGGAGGTCCGGCCAGAGTTGCTCCGTAGAAGTTGCCGGCTGTCTTTCCGGAGTAGAGTACAACTATTACAGTGTACTCCGGGTTCTCGCTCGGGAAGAACCCGCAGAAGGTTGCCTGATATCTTCTCAGTCCGCCTTTCTCGTAACCGCCTCCTTCAAAGGCGATTCTGGCAGTTCCGGTCTTTCCGCTTATGTGGAAAGGCTCCTTGTTCATCATCTTGCCGGTTCCATCGGTGACAACAGCCCTGAGAGCCTCCCTTGCCAGCTCGGCGGTTTTCTTGCTGCAGATGGAGCCGCTTATTTCCTGAGGCTTGAACCTCTTGATTACCTTGCCGTCTTTCTCGTAACCTTCTATGAAGTAAGGCTTCATCATTCTTCCGTCGTTAGCTATGGCGTTGTAGAAGGTGAGGGTGTGGAGCGGGGTTATCAGAAGTCCGTAGCCGAATCCCATGGATGCAAGCAATCCCGGTCCCCAGATAGGGTCGTCCGGAGAATGGATTACGGCGTTGCCTTCTCCCTGAATGTCCAGCCTGAATTTCTCTCCCAGCTTCATGTTCTGGATTCTGTTCACAAACTCCTTAGGGTTCTTCTCGTAGTTGCGGGTTGCAATCTTTGCAAAGCATACGTTGGAGGAGTGGGCAAAGGCGCCTTTAAGCGTCTGTACTCCAACGGCGTGGCTGTCCGTAACCTTCTGGCCCATGTAGGTCCATGTTCCGCCTCCTCCGTCTACGATGGATTCCAGAGTCTCTTTTCCGTCTTCCAGAACGGCTACCAGGGTTACGAGCTTGAGCACGGAGCCCGGCTCTGTGGCCTGTCCTACGGCGTAGTTCAGAGACTCGTCAAATCCGCCCTTACCGTCGTTCTTGAGGTTGGCTATGGCGCGGATGGCTCCGGTACGCCTTTCCATTACCACAGCCGTTGCTCCCTCTACGTTGTAGCCTTTGCCAAGCTGCTCTTTAAGAGCGTCTTCCACGGCTTCCTGCAGGTCTATGTCCAGCGTGGTGCGTATGCTGTATCCGTCTTCCGGAGCAACGTTCTGTTCGGAATTGATTGGTACCCATTCGCCTCCGGTCAGCCTCTGGTAAGTCTGCTTTCCGGGCCTTCCCTTCAGGTAATAGTCCCAACTGCCCTCTATGCCTACGCCAACTCCCAGAGTGTTTATGAATCCTATGGTTCTGTATGCCGTACGCCCGTAAGGATTCTTGCGGCGGTATTCCTCTTCCACTATGATTCCGCCATTGTTGCCACCCTTGGAAAACAGAGGGAATTCCTTTACCCGGGCAAGTTCCGAGTAGTCCAGCAGACGGTTGTTTATCTTCAGGTACCTCTTTCCCTTTTCCCGTCCGTCCGTTATGTATTTCTTGTACTGGAGTGCAGTCCTGTCTTTATAGAAATCCTCCAGGGCCTTGCTTAAACCGTCTATGTACTTGTCGAACGTGTCTTTCTCGCTTACGGTGCAGTCCATGTAGATTTTGTAGTAAGGCACGCTGCTGGCCAGAAGCCTTCCGTCCTTGGCCAGGATGTCTCCCCTTATAGGTTCAGTCTCTTTGGTTCTGTAGGCTATCTGGTCTCCGGACTTTATGTCTTTCTTGAAGAACTGGACTATGATGATTCTGATGACGACGACAGCGGCTATCAGCATGATAATCTGATAGACTCTGGACGAGCGCTTGAATATGAGCTTATATTTTTCTGTCGTTTCCATACCGTCCCTCCTTTCAGAACCCTTCGTTAGAACCATATTCCTTTACCCTGAATGCCGGCTCGGTAGGATCCTTGAGCGTGGAACCGCTTTGCTGCAGGCGGAGTTTTATCTCGCTGCGGCTGCTCTGAGCCTGGAGCTTGGCTTCCTTGCTTGTGTAATCCGCTTTCAGGTTCTTCAGCTCCCGCTGGTTGCGGCTGCTGGCTTTCTGTGTGTTGATTACGGCAAGGTTCAGTGTTATGTACAGGAAAATGAGCAAAAAGATGTAGAGGATGAAGCCCCACTGCCCGGCGAGCTGCCTGCGGGTGAGGAACTGTCCTCCCAAAAGGTCGTTCTTTATGTCGAACCGTCTTTTTGCCATCTTCAGTTTCTTGTCCTTTGTGCGCAGCGCAGTTTGGCGCTACGGCTTCTGCCGTTGTCCTCAATCTCCTCTTCAGAAGGGAGAATCGGTTTGCGGGTGAGAATTTCAAAGGTTCCGTCCGCCTTTCCGTTCCGGAAAAAGTTCTTGACTATCCTGTCTTCCAGGGAGTGATAGGTTATCACGCTTAGCCTTCCTCCGTCTGCCAGGACTTGGGTGCAGCCCTCCAGCAGGTCTTCCAGAGCCCTCATCTCCCCGTTTACCTCAATTCTAAGTGCCTGAAACACTTTGCCGAGGAACTTTCTTTCTGTCTGGGAGCTGAAGAATCTTTGCAGGGCGTCTCTGAGGTCCTGGGTGGTAGATATCTTCTGTTTTGCCCTTGCGGAAACTATCGCTGAGGCAACTTTTTGTGAGGCGTCCACTTCTCCATAGTCTCTCAGCACTTTTGCCAGAGCCTCTGCGGTGTAGGTGTTCACCACTTCTGCCGCGTTAAGTGAGGCAAGCTGGTTCATCCTCATATCTAACGGTGAATCAAACCTGTAGGAGAAGCCTCTTTCCGCAGTGTCGAACTGATGGGAAGAGACCCCAAGGTCTGCAATCACCCCGTCTACCGCCCCCACGCCAAGATATCTGATATAGTTTTCCAGAAACCGGAAATTGCTCCGTATCTTTGTAATCCTCTTGTCTTCAGTAGCATTTGCAAGCGCATCCTCGTCCTGGTCAAAGACTATCAGCCGCCCCTTCTCTCCAAGTCTTGCCAGTATTTCCCTGCTGTGTCCTCCCCCTCCGAAAGTGACGTCAACAAAGACACCATCCCTTTTCCCCTCTATGCCCAAGGCATCTACGCTCTCGGTCAGCAGTACGCTTTTGTGGTACATAAGTTTATCCCAGGAGTTTCTCTGTCAGTGATGTGAAGTCCTCGTCGCTCATCCTGCCCACGCCAAAGTTCTCCTTTGCCCAAATCTCAATCTTGAAATCATTGCCTGAGAATACGATTTCCTTGTCCACGCCAATCTTGGCCAGCAGGTTCTTCGGGATGATAATCCTTCCAACCTTCTGATCCAGAGTCACCAGCGCACGATCCATCATGTATTCGCGGTACCATGCTGCGTCTTCTCTCCTGAAGAGGTTCAGACGGCTGCGGACCTGCTCGCTCTCCTGGTCCCACTGCTCGTAAGTGAACATATCCAGGCAGTTGGCAAACAGGTTCTTCTTGATCACGAAGGAAATCTCTCCGCTCTCGGAGTGCTTTCCGACGAGATTCTTGAAGGCTGCAGGAACTACCGCTCTGCCCTTATCGTCCAGTTTAGCAACGTATTCTCCTATGAATTTTACCATTGTCTCTACTTTTTGGGGACTTCTGTACCCGATTGCAAAAGTAAGAATTCTTTCCCACTTTCTCCCACTTTATTCCACTTTTCTCCCAAAAAGTTATCAACAAAAAAAGCCCCGTCTCTGTTCATAAGACGGGGTGTAGGGTTAAAACGCTATCTCAGCGATGGTTTAGGTGCGCAAGAAGGACTGCGGAATGCGCTCCAAATGGCTATTCCTCCTCCCTTACGCTGAGCTTGGCTTTACGCAAATCGAAGTTGCTTCCGAGGTACTTCTTTCTGGCGTCCGGATTGGATGCAAGTTCCTCCGGAGTGCCGCTGTAGAGGATTCTTCCCTCAAACAGCAGATAGGCTCTGTCCGTTATGGCCAGGGTTTCGTGCACGTTATGGTCCGTGATGATGATGCCGATGTTCTTCTTCTTGAGCTTGGCGATGATGTGCTGGATATCCTCCACGGCTATAGGGTCTACACCGGCAAACGGCTCGTCCAGCAGGATGAACTTAGGGTTGATGGCCAGGGCGCGGGCAATCTCGCATCTTCTTCTTTCTCCACCGGAGAGCTGGATTCCGTAGCTCTTCCTCACTTTCTGGAGAGTGAACTCCTCTATGAGCATTTCCAGACGGTCCTTGCGTTCGGAGGCAGGGATATCGCTGAGCTCCATAACGGCGTTGATATTGTCCTCCACGCTGAGCTTGCGGAACACGGAGGCTTCCTGTGCCAGATATCCCAGGCCTTTCTGGGCTCTGCGATACATAGGCAGGTCTGTAATTTCCTCCTCGTCCAGGAAGATTTTTCCGCCGTTTGGCTTTACAAGTCCTGTGACCATGTAGAAACTGGTGGTCTTGCCGGCTCCGTTAGGCCCCAGCAATCCTACAATCTCTCCCTGTTCCACATCGTACGAAACGTGGTTTACAACGGTTCTCGGACCGTATTTCTTTATGAGGTTTTCGCAACGTAAACGCATATCACTTGAGTTCTGCGCCCATATCTTTCTTCAGCTGGGCAAATTCCGGGTTGTTTTCTGTGAGGTATCTGTCCTTGTCCTGAGGCATGTACATCTTTTTCACTATGTCCTCTCTGCTTTTTATCTTGACAGCCAGTTTCACGCTTTCATTCTCCAGAGCTTTCCGCAAGAAGTTTGCCATCTGGGCTCCAGTCTGCTGCTCAATCCAGGATTTCTGGCTAGAATTGCTCACTGCAAAGGCCACGGTGCTTGAGTTCTCTTCCAGAAGCGGACGTGCTTCCTTGAGCATGGCGATGAAGCGCACAAGCTTAGGGCTCTTTTGTTCGTACATGGCAACCATCTTGTTCCATGCGGCATCCACAGCTTCCTGTGTTACAGGCTTTCCGGTAGACGGCCCCATGAAATCCAGCGGCTTTTTCTCAGCCTCTTCCTCTTTCTTCTGGTTCATCAGTCCGCTGATGCTGAGGCCCGCTGCAAAAGCCGGTGCAGGTGCAGGCTGAGGCTCTGGCTTTGGCTCAGCGATAGGCTCTGGTTGAGGCTCTGGTTGAGGTTCTTGCTTTTCCTCAGCGACAGGCTCAGTCGGTTTAACCGGTTCTGGTTGTGGCGCTTGTTCTTGCTTGATTACAGGTTGCGGCTGAGGAGCTGGTGCAGGTTGCGGTGCCGGTGCTGGCGCTGGTTGCGGTTTGGCAACAGGCGGTGCCACAGGCCTTACTGGTTCCGGCTTGGCGGCTGTCTGTTCTATCAGCTGGCTAATGCGCACAAGCATGAACTCCACCAGCAGGCGCTGGTTGTTGCTGCGGGCATAGTCTGTCTCGCACTTCTCCGTGGAAGCCAGGGCTTTGAACAGGAACCTGAGAGGGCATCTCTGGCTCTGTTCCCTGTACTTGACCTCCAGTTCCGGAGAAACTTCCAGCAGTTTGGCAGAAGCAGTCTCCTTGCAAATCAGCAGGTTGCGCAGATGGTTTCCGAGCCCTCCAACAAAGTACAGGGCATTGAATCCCTTTGCAAGAACCTCGTCAAAGAGCACCAGGGAATCGGCGAACCTCCCTTCCAGAGAATTATCGATGAGCTTGAAATAATAATCGTAATCAAGAACGTTCAGGTTCTTTATGACAGAGGCGTAATCCACTGAGTTTCCGCAATATGCCACAACCTGATCAAACAGCGTGAGGGCGTCTCTCATGGCTCCGTCCGCTTTCTCCGCAATGACGTGGAGGCTTCCCTCATCAATCTGAATCTGTTCCTTCTGGGCTATCATCTTCAGGTTCTTGACAATATCCGGTATGGAAATGCGGTTAAAGTCATAAACCTGGCATCGGCTGAGGATGGTAGGGATTATCTTGTGCTTTTCCGTAGTTGCCAGAATGAAGATGGCATGTGCAGGTGGCTCCTCCAGAGTCTTGAGGAACGCGTTGAAAGCACTGGTGGAGAGCATGTGAACCTCATCTATGATGTAGACGCTGTACTTTCCGATCTGTGGCGGAATCATCACTTTTTCCGTAAGGGCGCGGATATCGTCCACAGAATTGTTGGACGCCGCATCCAGCTCGTGGATGCAGTAAGAGCGACCCTCCTCAAAGGATTTGCAGCTCTCGCACTCTCCGCAAGGCTCCATATCCTCCCCCGGATTCATGCAGTTGATAATCTTGGCAAAGATTCTGGCTGTGGTGGTTTTACCTACGCCCCTTGGGCCGCAGAAAAGATATGCGTGTGCCAACTGTCCTCTCTTGATGGAATTCTTGAGAGTGGTGGCTATGCTGTCCTGACCGATAAGAGTCCCGAATGTTGCGGGACGGTATTTTCGTGCCGATACAATGAATTTTTCCATAGCCACAAATTTAACAAAAAACGGATAATTATTTCTATTTTTGCGCTCCATAAAAAGAAGTATTATCATATACCCCTCAAATGAAGAAAGATTCGTTGCTGTTTGCTTTCACAAAGACAAAATCTCCAGTTGCATACTGCATACTCAGCATAGGAATGGGAACCAGGGATGAGGATCCCAAATACAACGGCCTGGCCCATCTGACGGAGCACATGCTTTTCAAGGGAACGCCAAACCGTTCATCGGTGAACATTTCCAGCTATCTGGAGAAGGTGGGCGGAGACCTCAACGCCTTCACTACAAAGGAGCGCATAGTGCTGTATTCCACCACATTGAAGGAAGATGTCCGCAAGGCTGCAGGGCTGATTTTTGAGGTGGCCTTTGCCTCTTCTTTCCCGCTGGAAGAGCTCAAGAAAGAGAAGGAAGTGGTTTATGACGAAATCATAACCTACCAGGACTCTCCGTCCGAACTCCTGTTCGACACCTTTGAAGGAGACCTTTTTGAGGGCACGCCTCTTGGTTATTCCATACTCGGCGACAGGAAAACGCTGGAGCCTATAACTCCCGCCACTTTGAAGAAAAGCCGCGACCGCTTTTTCCGCCCCGGCAACATGACACTCTCCGTTGCAGGAGATTTCGAGAAGGAAGACATTGTGGCAATATTGCAGAAGGAGTTGGAGAAGTGGTGCCCTGGTGCCTGTCTTACAATGTCTTACGGAAAGGTTCCGGTAACAAGCCGTCCGTTTGCACACAAGAGGCTGGATGGAGAGGGAGAAAACAAGGCTGTATTTCTGGAAGGAAAGAAATTCGACCGCTGCGTGGACAAGAAACTCCGTCAGGCCCATTGCATTGTGGGCTGCACTGCGTTCCCGTATTATGAAAACCGCAAGAGGGCGGCTCTTTCCCTTGTCACTAACATGCTGGGCGGCCCGGCTTCCAATTCCAGGCTGAGTCTAAGCTTGAGGGAAAAGCATGCTCTTGTATATCATATAGATGCCAGCGTTGTTTCCTACAAGGACACCGGTATTTTCTGCATCTACTTTGGCTGCGACAAGAAGTATCTGGAAAAGTGTATGCGCCTGATGTGGAAAGAGATAGACCGGTTTGTGGAAGAGCCTCTGAGCCCACGTGTCCTGGCTGCCGCAAAGAAGCAGATGATAGGCCAGCTCTCCATTTCAGGAGACAATGCGGAGGCCCGCAGCCTCACCATCGGAAAGAGCCTGCTCATGACAGGAGATGTAACATCTTTGGAGAAAATCCGGCAGGAGATAGAGAGTGTAACCTCTGAGGATATACTTGAAGTTTCCCGCCAGATTCTGCGCCGTGACCGCATGAGCCGCCTTGTATTCTATTAGCGTATGAATCAGTTGGAGGAATTGGTAAAAGAAACGCTGGCATCATCTGATGCTTTGGCCCTGGAAGAGTCACGCCTTGCCAGTTCTCTCCATTGGATAGAAAGGCAGACCAACACCCGAACCAATCATGCCCAGATGCTTGTCGGTTTGAAGGAGGGACTTTTCCTCAGGGAGTTTGCCAGAAGAAACTCTTGCCGCAGGGTGCTGGAAATAGGCACGTTTACAGGCTATTCCCTTGCCTGCCTGGCAGATGGAGTCATTTCCGCCTCCGGGGTTGCCAAGAGAAGCAAAGAGGTTTTTGCAGATGCCATCGAGATAAACAGGGAGCTGGACTATATCATTGAGGAGGGGCTTCAGAGAGCCGGGGTTTCTGAACTGGTAAAGGTTTTCTTCGGCGATGCGATAGAGGTCCTTTCTTCAAAAAGCAGGGGTGAAGATAACGGCATCGCTGAGGAATACGACCTTGTCTTTATAGATGCCGATAAAAGGCAATACCCTCAGTATTACGAGCTTGTGCTGCCCCTCGTGAGGCCTGGGGGATATATCCTTGCAGACAATGTTTCCTGGTACGGTAAGGGAACGGAAAAAGAGAATTTCAATAATCCGGTTTCCGGGAATTCCGGCAAAATTCTCAAGACAGCCGGGATACGCTCGTTTAACTCCATGATAGAAAACGATGACCGCGTGGAAAGCCATCTTGTGGATATAAGGGACGGCCTTCTTGTCATCCGCCGCAAATAGCCTTTAAGGTTGTACCTTTTGCCGTGTTTTTTTGTTATATTTGTATATCCCATCGAAATGGTTTATACAAAAAATATGTCTA
Organism: Bacteroidales bacterium; assembly: GCA_017551215.1. The sequence continues at coordinate 26,400 of JAFZMA010000149.1, forward strand.
TGAAACAATTAACGATTCTTCTTGCGGCAATTCTCATGATTCCTTCTTTCGCGTCTGCACAGTTGGGAGTTGCCAAAAGCAAAAAAGTAAAGCAGCAGTGGATTGCTGAAGGTACTGCCGGCGGAATTGACTATGTAATGAACGGCAAAATCAATCACGACAAGTACGACAAGACACAGACTTCAACAGTCTCTTTCTCAGGCATTCCACAGACACTCGACCAGTTCGAGGAACTTCAGGAAGCCATAGGCGGAGAGCCTCAGGGAGCCGTTGCCATGCAGGTGATAGCCTTTGAGATTTACAGGAGAAACCGCAAGCTTGGAGAGGAGGCCATAAAACTCAACAACACTCCGACAAACGCAAACGATTGTTTCCGCCAGCTTAAGGAGAGACTGGGCAACGATCCTAATTACGCTCAGCCATATCTTGTAGCCGCCTTGATGAAGGGAGCAAGCCCTGAGAACGGATATCAGCCGGAAAGACCTTACACAATTACAATTAGAGTAAATCCGGGATTGGGATATCAGGATTCACAGCTTCTGGACGGAACTATTATCCACCTCCAGATCTACAGCGATGGATGGAATACTCCGTGGAGAGGCATCGAGGTTGTCCAGCCTGAGGGAGCAGACCTTTATCTTGTAAACAACTGCCCTGCTCTCTATGTGGGCTGCAACAGGATGAGAGGCGAATGGACTCCGCTGGAAGCCAATGAGGAAGAACAGGCTCAGGAATCCGGCAACACGGAAGAAACAGAAGAATCTGATGATTCTGAATATGAAACGGAACAATAATCAATAACACTATGAAAAAGATTTTGGCAATTGCAGTTGCTGCCTTTGCGTTTGCAGCATGCGGCGGCGGAAACGGAGGCTCAAGCTCCAGCAATGTAGAACCTATTAAGGACGGAGTAACCATGGAGAGCGAGCACTTTACCATTATGGTTCCTCAGGGAATGGTAGAAAGCTGGAATTCAATGGGAACAATCAACGCTTCTTCAGAAGACGGAGCAGTAAGGCTTGCTGTAACCTATATGGAAGGCGGTCCTACAAAGAGTCAGCTCAAGGAAACAGGTGCGAATTACAAGGCTATGGTTCACGCACTGGATCAGAATGCAACCATCGGTGAGCCAAAGGTTGATGGAAATGTGGTAACACTCAAGTCCACCTGCGAGGGCAAACCTAGGATTGACTTCACTTATCTTAAGGAAGACAGGGTAGGCGTATGCGGAAGCCTTGTTTATCCGGAAGATCAGGCTGCCCAGTGGGAAGACAAACTCCTTCCTATCCTCAAGACCGTTGTGTTTAAGTAGTGAGAACCGAGGTAGATCCTAAAACCACGAAAAGGGCAAGGGCGTTCGAGATGTGGATGACATCTCCCATGCCTATGGTTACCTTATTCAAGACTTACGACGTGAGCCGTCTTGCCAGGTTTTGCAGAAGAACCGGCTACAAGTTCAATATGGCCTTGTGCTGGTGCCTGTGCAAGGCGGCAAGCGGCATAGAGGAGTTCTATACGGTGCCGGAAGAGGGGAAACTCTTCAAGTACGACCGTCTTGCCGTAAATGTGGTGGTGGATACTTCAATCGGGGGAATCTGCCTCTGCGATGTTCCTTACAGTGAGGATATCTCCAAGTTCAACGATGATTACCTGGCCCTTACGGGAAAAGCAAGGCAAAGTGGCAGAGATCTGCTCCTTGGTGCGGATTATGCCATTCTGGGCACGTCCACTCTCCTGGAGACGGAACTGGACGGAATCATAAACCAGTATTCCGGAAGATGGAACAACCCTTTCATTGCCTGGGGCAGGTATCGCAGAAAAGGCCTTTTCAAGACAGAACTCAAGTTGTCCATGCAGTTCCATCATTCGCAGATGGATGGCGCCCAGGCGGCAGGATATCTGGAGAATCTGCAGAAGACAATTGCTTTTTAGATGTTTTTACTATTGGTTTTTTGACGGAATTAGTTTAACTTTGTGAAGATTGAAAAACCAAAAGATTCGGAAACTATTTCAATTAACTAATAATAACCTAAAAATCAACAATTATGGCAAACGCACTTCCTCAATTAGAGTTTGTACCGGCTCTTAAGCTTGCTTACAGCCGCATTAAGGACATGACAGGACGTTCCCGCAGATCTGAGTTCTGGTGGGCAATTCTGGCAATCGGAGTAGCTGGATTCATCCTTGGTCTTATACCTAAGATCGGCCCTATCTTCCAGTTCGCATCATGGGTTGTTGCAGCACCTCTTATGATTCGCCGTCTGCATGATACAGGCAAAGGCCCTAATCTGGTTTACGCTTACGTGATCATTGCCGCTTTGGTTATGATTATGGGTCTGATTATCAGGTTCAACCCACTGTCAGTTCTCGGTATTGTAGGCGTTTTGGCAACTCTTTGCTCAATTGCATGGGGAGTAATCGGCATCATTCTGATTGTGTTCTGTGTTCAGGACAGCGAGCCAAAGACCAACCAGTATGGCCCTTCTCCAAAATATCCTGAGGGACCAGAGAATCCAACTCCTGAGAATCCTGCTCAGCAGTAATATTCAGAAAGGTTTATAAAAAAAAGGATGGCCGGCGGTCATCCTTTTTTTTGTCTGTATGAATCTCTCAGATCTTGTCCATTCCTTTTGTGAACTTGATCCAATAGTATTTAATGGGATTCTTGTACTTGAGCAGTTTCCACGGGCGGCTCTGGTGAGGGCGGTGGATAACCGGCAGGGTTGTGAACACATAGTTCTTGAGCCCGCGGTCCAGACTCTCGTGCGATATGGTTACATCGTACCAGTTCTTTTCCGGATCCAGGGTGTTGAAATCAAAGGCTTTCAGCAGGGCTGGAGTAAGAACGGAGCAGCAGAAACTGCAGTGCTTCTTTGTATCGATAACCTGGTTTTCCTTTCCCAGCATGTGCTTGTAGGGGTAGTTTATCACTCCCTGCTCATCTACGGTAACCGATGCCGCTATTCCGCAGTCGGGCCTTTCAAGAACGCCTTCCACAAGTCTCTGGAGAGTGTCTTTGCGTACAGTGACATCGCTTTCCACTATAAGCATACCGGCTTCATCCTCAATGGCTTCTTTCTGACATGTCTGCAAGACAAGTAGATAGTTCGGAGACGGGTGGTCCGTAATGTCCTTGAGGTTAACAAGGCGGAAACCCCATTCCTTTGAAGCCTTCTCCAGAACAGCAGTGTTCTCGTCCGTGGAGAAATCGTTGTAAACGGTATACGTATGAGGGAAAGCCATCTCAGAAGACTGTATGGCTTTAATGGTTTCCAGCGTGGATTCTATGGAATCCTTTACGGGAGTTATGATGTGGACCCGCTTCATCTTCAGTTTACTCAATTCTGCAACTCCATCGCCCCATTGACAGCGGCCAGAAATCCTCCGGTTAATCCGACAATGATAAGCAGCCCCAGGAGGGAAAGCACCAATCCGGCAATGGCCAGTCCTCTCGGAACCTTGAAGATGCCTATGAAGGAGAATATGAGTCCGAGAATCCAGAATATCCATCCAATGATAGGAACCCATCCAACGAGAACGCCTAAAAGGGCCAATACAAAACCAGCTATTCCCAGGCCATTAGACTTGCGCGGCTGCTCCGCATATACATTCTGCTGAACGTACGTTGGCGGTTGCTGATAGTTCGGCTGCTGTGTATATTGCTGCTGATAGTTTTGCTGTGGAGGAGGTGGTGGCGGAGGAGTCTGGCTTTGAGCGGGTCCTTCAGATTGAAATGTCTCCAGCCATTTACCGCAATACTTGCATTTGATTGCCGCGGCATTGATTGTCTGGCCGCAGTAGGGACATTGTTTGGTAAGTTCTTCCATATCGTTGAATAATTACTAATAATTGCTTAAAACTTCTGCACTTTTTTTATAATCAAGGGCTTTCTTGTACACTCCCTCAGGATTCGGAATATCGCAGTCCGGAAGTATGTCATCTCCCGGATTTGGCGGGAAGATGCTTCGGATCAGTTTTCCGTTTTCCCAGTAGTACCGGTATTCGTACTCTTTTCCGTCGTATCCCACGGCCTTGTAGAAGTAAAACTCCGGGTTGCCGGTATTGGGGTCATAGAGGAATTCACAGTAGAATTCTCTAGGGGCTACATTCCACTTGCTGCGGACAAAGAATACATTGCGGTCAAAGGACCACTCCTCTTCTGTGCCCAGGAGGTAGAATATTTCGGTTGAAGACGCATGCGGTCCGGATGGGAACCACATCTCCTTGATATTCAAAGTGGTGCTGCTAATGAAAGCACCGTCGTAATAGTCTCCGACAGCCTTGATTTTTTCCAAGGCGGTAGCGTAATCCTTGCGGATCTTTGCTATGCATTCTTTATTCTGTGCCTTAAGTCCAACCGTGGCCAGAATAAGAGCGGCAAGGGCAGCCAGGATTATCCTTTTCATGCTCAATAGTTCCAGAGATTATTCATTGTGGCTAACTGGAAGATCATCTTTGCCCTTAAGAGAGCCTCTTCCGGACTTGGGATGTAGTCCTCGTCAGCCTGCTCTGTGTTGTTTATAAGAGTCTTGAGCAGTTTTCCGTCCCAGAAATAGTAGCGGCATTCCACGGTCTTGTCGTGGTAGTCCGTATTCTTGCTGTAGAAGAATACCGGCTGGCAATGCTCTGGCTTGCCGTCATCCGGGTCATACCAGAGGATTTCGTAATAGTATTTCTGGCTGCCAATATTGTAGGTATAGCGGGCGAATCTCGGGAATCTCTTAATACCATCTTCTTCTTCTCCATCTTCTCCATTGCCAAGGTCAAGGCCAAAGAAAATCTCCATTTTTCCATTGTGCTGTCCGCTTCCCGGCCACATTTCGTCTGAAGTGATAACGATCTTGTCCTTTGCCGGATATTCAGGATCTGACTTCATTTGCAGCATATTCATCGCTGAGGCATAACTCTCGCGTATTGTTGCAAGGAGCTTTGAGATGTCCTGCTTGTTCTGCGCTCCGGCCGTGGCTGGCAAGAGCATCATTGCCATAATGGCTATTGTCAGAAATCTGCCTTTCATTTTTCTATGTTTGTTTTCGTTAACAGTCTGTTAGTTGTAATCTACGTCCATCCAGCACTTCCAGCCTCCGTTGAGTATGTTTCCGCCTCTCCATTCGGCCTCTCCCATCTGGAAGTCTACCTCGTCGTAATGAGGATAGATCTTGGCCGGGTAGAGCGGAGCCCACAGGCCATATTCGTCGTTAACTATGAAGCGGTAGGCATCCAGTCCGCGGCTGAAGAAGAACTTGAGCATCTGCTGGTCATCTGTCAGAACTGCGGTGGTGTCTGCCTTGTCACGGTCTCCTCCGCTGTAGCCAAAGCTCTGGTCTACAGGAACCCAGCCAACGCCCTCGTAGTAAACTTCTGCCCAGTCGTGCAGGTTCACGTGGCCCGGATGAACCATCCATCCGCTCTGCCAGCGAGCCGGAATTCCCTCGTAACGCGCCATGGTCATGAACAGCAGAGATACCTGTCCGCAATCTCCGTGCCCGTTTTTAAGAACGTACATAGGGATGTTAGGAATGGTGGAGTAATCTCTTGCACCAGCCCAAGGAATGTTCTCGGTTATCCAGCACCAGATTCTCTTTACCTTCTCGTAAGGTTCCGTTGCTCCGCCTACCAGGCTGTCTGCCAGAGTCTTTATCTTGTCCGTAAAGACTATGTGCCTTTCTCTTTCTGCCGTGTAGGTCTTGTAGATGAGGGAAGTGGTGTCGTATGGCTTAATCTGGTCCTCAAGCTTTGAGAAGTACTGGTTGTATGAAGTGTAGCTGAGATCGTAACCGGCTTTGAGAGTGTCTTTTCCGTTGGAAACCATCTCCAGGTACAGACTTCTTCTTGCAGCATCCGGACTGGAAATGATGTAGCCGTTTCCGCGGTAAGCGCCTTCTGCACCAAGGAGCTGTGATCCGTCTTCGTAGAAGTTTGCGGCAAGCGTTCCGTCTGTGTTTGCATTTGGCTCAGAGAGGGCTTCCTTTCTGTCTACCTTGATCTTGAAACCTTCTCGCTTTACGGATACCGCTGCGGACGGGAGTTCCAGATCCTTGTAAATGGAGTTGTAGCCGATGAAAACTCTCTTGAGTTCTATGTCTTTCTGCCTGTCTTTCTCTTTAGGATAAGGAAGCCACATCCTTACTACTTCTCCAGCAGGAACTGCATCCGGCATCACCCTCATAAGTACGTGGACAGTCATTTTCACGGGATCC
>JAFZMA010000150.1 GCA_017551215.1 Bacteroidales bacterium
CCAGAGTATTTTCTGGAATAACGATACAGACAAAGACACCCAGGCAACTCAGATTACAATGACCATCCAGGTATATCCGTCCGGCAAGGTTTACATCATGGTGGAAGTACCGGGATTCGAATCCGTATCATACGAGGGAGAGGTAGACGACAGACCATACAAGGATGATACAAATCCTTTGACCGAATAAAAAAAGCATTATGAAAACTACTTTCAAATCAGCATTTCTGGCTCTGGTTTCCGCAGCATTCCTGTTTGCGGGTTGCGGAGCTTTCACCCAGACTCCTCAGGAAAAGGAAGAAACCGCAAATCTGGTAACCAACGGAATAGAGAACGGAGATATCTATATTGTGATTGACCGTATCCAGCCTCGCTCCTTCCCTCAGAAGGAAACTATGGACGGCTACAGCATCTCCATCAAAGACGGCATTCTCAAGTGCTATCTTCCTTATATCGGGAGAACAGATACTTCTTTCATTAACGAGGACGCAATAGCCATAGATGCGGACAACGTTCCTGTAACGGTAAAGACCACGATGAATCCGAAGGGAAGAAAATGCTACGCCCTCCTGGAATTCTCCTTCCAGAACCGCTACAATTCAGAAATCCTAAACCTGACAATAGAAACCTACACCAACGGCATAGCTTACGTAAAGGTAGACAGCCAGTTCCGTGATTTCATCAACTACACCGGCCACTTTGACAACAGGCCTGTAAAGAAAGAAAAGAAATAGTTTTTTTCATTTTTATCGCGACAGATACCTATGCTCTCCAGACGGTTAATCACATCAATCGCCATTGCGGCCGCATTGCTTGCTCCGCAGCTTCTTTCTGCCCAGACAGAGGAAAACAAGTTTGACAGGAACAATCCATATACCCAGCTGATACCGCAGCCCAAATCCAATGGTAATCTTGATGAGAAATACAAGCCATTTGTTCTTGACAAAAACACAGTGATTGTAACCCAAGACAAATTTCTCGGCGATTATCTGGCCTCGTATATAGAAAATCTGTTGGGTAAAAAGCCTATAGTTGTCGTTTATAAAAACAAGGTTCCTAAAAAATACAAGAATATAATAGCGCTGACTTATTACTGGCCGGAAAGTCATCTGTGTCAAGGAGTCTTCAGTTCTGATGAAGAGTTGAAGCAAAGGAAGGTCAATGAGGAAAAAAGAAAGAAAGATCTATATGCTTTCTGTTGTCTGAAAAATACCGTAACTATATATGCGCAAAAGTATGGAGGGTTGTTTAATGGTATCCAGACACTTCTCCAGCTTTTGCCTTCTCAAGTGTATAATTTTGAAAATAAAGATTTTATAAAAAGCTACACTATTCCGGCCAATATATTCACTGATTGTCCTGAATTCAGTTACAGGGGTTTTGAACTGGATGTTTCCAGAACGTGGAGACCAGCCGAGGATGTCTACAAAGTGCTGGACTGGATGGCATATCACAAACTCAACAAATTCCACTGGCATCTGACGGATGACCAGGGCTGGAGAGTGGAGATAAAGTCTCTTCCTCTGCTCACGGAAAAAGGAGCGTGGAGAGGACCGGATGAAGTCATTCCGTCAAGTTTCGGATCGGGGAACAAGAGATACGGTGGCTTCTATACCCAGGAGCAGATCAAGGACATAGTAAAGTATGCCGAAGAAAGGAACATTGAGATCATTCCTGAAATAGAAACTCCAGGGCACAGTGCAGCTGTTGCGGCAAGCTATCCTGAAATTCTCTGTGATTTTCCTGAAGACACATCGGTGAACAATACAGGATACAGCCGTGAAATCTGGTGTGTGGCAAAGGAGAGTAATTACGAGATTATCGAGAAAATCATAAAGGAAATGGCAGAGATGTTTCCTTCCGGAATAATCAATATGGGAGGAGACGAGGTTAACCGGTTCAACTGGGAGAAATGCCCGGACTGCCAGGCTCTTATGAAGAAAATGGGAATGACTGATTCCGAGCAGCTGCATTTCTATTTCGTTTCAAGGGTTAACCAGATAGCAAAGAAATACGGGAAGAAGATAGCCGGATGGGAAGAGATAATGTATTCAGAAGACATAAAGGATAACTCTCTCATCTATGTATGGCACAGCAAGAAGTGGGGGCCGATGGCCGTTCAGAACGGATTCAACTGTGTGATGCAAGCCGCTGAATATGTATATCTTGATATGCAGCAGTCTCCGCTGGAAAGAGGCCATAACTGGGCAAGGGTAATTCCGCTTGATGTTATGTATTCATACGATCCCATTGCACTTGCAGCAGCTGATTATGACAGTAAAAAGACACAGCCAAACAGCCAAAATACGTCAGGCCCTGATAGCGGAAAGGCTGCGGTGGTTGATAATGGAAAAGCTGCGTCAAATCTTGAACTGGCAAGGAAGCATGTGGTTGGCGTTCAGGCAGGACTATGGGAGGAACTTGGAAACCGTCCGGAAAACTTTGTGGAATACCAGATGTTCCCGAGACTCTGTGCTCTGGCTGAAACCGGATGGGGGACAAGCCGTACAATAGCAGACAGTGCCGCCAATTACAAGTACTTCTATGACCGCCTGACACAGGCTCATTTCCAGAGGCTTCTGAATATGGGAATAAGGTTCAGGGTTCCGTATCCGGAAGTTATCGCCGAGCCAGTTGCACAGACAAAACTGGATGTACTCAGAAGCAATACAGACAAGAGACCTTACAAGATAACGGTTATTCCTCCGTATGAAGGAGCGGTTGTAAGATATGCCATTGTATCTCCGCAGACAGCAACTGACGGAATTCGCGGACAAAAAGACACAACAGATTACAAATACGTTTATACCGAACCTATAATTACCAGAGACATTGCAAATTACAGGTTTGCAACATTTGTATCAGACGCTGGCAAATCTGCAACAGCTGATTCTGGTGCTAGCGAATCTACAACAATTACTTCCGGCGCCCACGAATCTGCAACAGTAAATTCTGGTGCTAGCGAATCTACAACAATTACTTCCGACATACTGCATTCAATAGGAGTTGCCGTGCAAAATATCCCAATCCACAATTACATTCAGCCGGCATTTGAAATAGAAACCAACATGAGAAGCTCTGAGAAAAACCTCAGCATCCTCAAGGAATATCAGGAGAATAAATACTGCAGGTTTGAGGGCAGGGCAAAGGCCGGAGACTACATAACGTTCATATTCAATGAACCTGTGGATTGCTCTGTCATAGATATAGTTACAGGAAGAGCAAACGTAGACTTCTACGGCCTTACTGAAGGCTATGCGGAATACTCGGAAGACGGCGTAAACTACAAGGGAAAAACGGAAGTGGATTGCAGCCGCATAGTGCTCACTCCAAACACCAAAGTCAAGAGCGTCCGCATAACCGTAACCGGAGAAAGCGATGCCCAAAATTTCTACCTCACCCCGCTCAGAATCTACTAGAAATAACACCCCACGTAGCAACCCGTAGAATAACTATTGAGATACTCCTGCAAACTAACATGAGGAAACCTATCTAAAATAGCGCTGCAAGCAAACACGCTGAGTATCAGTATAATATGCAAATTAACCTACCTTATTTCGGGTAGGTTAATTTTATTAAGTCGCTGATTATATGATAGTTACCTTGCAGAGGCTTTTTGGCTGGTTATCTTGCAGGAACTTTTTTGGTAGATTATCTACCTCTACAAATGTGGTAGATTGTCTTGCAGAGGTATTCTGGAAGGATATCTACGATTTAACGGGGTTCGGAAGGTTTTTTTCCTCATTATTTAAGGCCCTGGTAGGCGGAGTGGAGGACCTCATCTATGTACTTGTTGAAGAGGTTCAAGTGCTTTTTGTCTAGGGTGCCGGCGCGGAGATCATCGATTATCTGTTCTGATTCCTCAAGTATCTTGTTTTCCGCTATCTTGAGCTGCTGGCTGTAGCCGGTTCCTTCCGCGTTGTAGAGCAGCGAGTAATGGAAATACTTGTTGCCGTTTCCGCGGGTTATCGGGAAGAGTTTTTTCTTGAGATTGAGTACCTGATCACATACCCAGCAGTTATTCTTTTTTACCTTGGATGAGCCCTTGGCAAGGGTGGAAGGAATCATCTTAGGGTATTTCATGAATACCGGAACCATTACCGCCAGAGGACCGTAACCCATTCCGCACCAGTAGATTGTATTGGCTGCATCTTCTCCTTTCTTAACACCTTGGAAGATAGAAATGGCACTGGTGGATTTTCTTGGAATGAAGTCCTGGTCCATAAACCATCCGTTTGTTTTCTCAGCGATGTCTGAATTTCTGAGGTCTGCCTTGAGTACGGAATGATAGAAGGATCTGGAAAGCTGGTCCATTATCCATTCCGGAGTGAACTTCACTCCTTCCTTATATGCCTTGTCTACAACATCCGTTGCATTACCCAATCTTACATAGCCCATGCCCTTGTCTTCCTTTCCACTTCTGGAATAGTTGGTCCATATAAGATATCCTTCCGGAGCAAGTTTCTCGTCATTAGCATCAAACTTTACCCAGGTTCTTGTATTTACCTCATAATAAGCCGCTCCGCCTTCTGCATCTATTACTCCAAAGTTTGCTTCAACGGCTAAAGGCTTTCTTATGGTATCCAAAAGGTTTTCAAAATCTTTCAACGTTCTGCAAAGTCCAAGCGCCTTGTACATTAGAACGCCTTCTCCATCCTGAAGATCCTTTTCTTCCGGAATTGCAAGATTGTAACTTGCGGTGTTCATTATGCAGAATCCAACCTCGTTGCTTCCCGCCCAGACTTCTCCTCCTTTATGCGGAGAATTGACAAGTCCCACGAATGCATATTTCTTTCCCTTGATGTAATCCAGACGGTTGTTGAGTTCTCCGGTATCGCGGTTTTTCCACATCAAAGGCCTGCCGTCTTTGGTGCATTTGCCGGTGAAGATTGCTGAGGTACAGGCAAATACATCTACACTAATCAAAGATATCAGGATTATTGCAAGAAGCTTTTTCATAATCTATAGTATTAAAGTACTTTCAAAAGTATTACATTTAAAATGCATCCATATTATTGCATTTCAAGTGCATCTTAAATCATTACATTGCAATTACAGTAAACATATTATATACAGATTTACTATAACCTGTAACGACTAGAACAGGGACATATCTCTGTATGGAGAAATTCCGAGATGCCTGTAGCTGAGCTCGGTCACTTCTCTTCCACGTGGGGTGCGGCGGATGAAGCCTTCCTGGATGAGGAACGGTTCATATACTTCTTCTATAGTGCCGGCATCTTCTCCAACGGCTGTAGCAATGGTGGTAAGTCCCACAGGACCACCCTTGAATTTGGATATTATGGTGGACAGAATCTTGTTGTCCATCATGTCCAGACCGCGTTTGTCTATGTTCAGCGCATCCAGAGAATATTTTGTTATCTGCAAATCCACATCTCCGTTTCCTTTTACCTGGGCAAAGTCTCTTACTCGCCTAAGAAGAGAGTTGGCTATTCTCGGAGTTCCACGGCTGCGGCATGCAATTTCCTTGGAAGCCTGGTCGTCTATATCTATGTCCAGTATTCTGGCAGAACGCTTTACAATTTTCTGAAGCGTATCCGTGTTGTAATATTCAAGATGACAGTTGATTCCGAATCTTGCACGGAGCGGTGCGGAAAGAAGTCCGCTTCTTGTGGTGGCTCCTACAAGGGTGAAAGGATTTAGGGTAATCTGCACGCTCCTTGCACCAGGACCCTTGTCTATCATTATATCTATGCGGAAATCCTCCATCGCTGAGTAAAGATATTCCTCAACGATTTTAGGAAGGCGGTGAATCTCGTCTATGAAAAGCACGTCTCCGCTTTCCAGAGAGGTGAGAAGGCCGGCAAGGTCTCCGGGTTTATCCAGGATAGGGCCGGAAGTTACCTTCATGTCCACGCCCATCTCGTTGGCTATAATGTTTGCAAGGGTTGTCTTTCCAAGACCTGGAGGGCCGAACAGCAGGGTGTGATCCAGACTTTCTCCCCTCATCTTTGCCGCTTTTACAAACACCTTCAGGTTCTCAACCACCTTCTCCTGGCCGGAAAAGTCCTGAAATTCCTTAGGCCTCACAAGAGTCTCCATCTCCCTGTCGGAAGCCGGTTCAATTTCCCGCGGATTGAATTTCTCTATTTCCTGATTGTCTGATACCATAACCTTACAAAGATAAAGAATCTGTTTTGAAAATAAATTCAACAAACAACTCTATTATCATTATTCTTTTAAAAATTAAATTTTGATGGTTATTATATGCTGTTGATATTGTTGAAAACTCTGGCAAAACGGCCTTGCAGTATAATCAGAGGCACTTTTTTCTTCCTCAGCGATGTTAATATGCTTTTGATATCCTGTTGGAAAAACCTGGCTTTTTGCACCGGATTTTTTCTCACCTTGCTATTAACAAAGTTATCAACATAGTTACTAACTTTGCACTGTCGATGGGAAAGATGGAGGGCATAGCGGCAAGATTCGGTTCTCTGGAGGCTGTCCGCAAAGTTTCTTCCTTTATAGACGGGGGTAATTCCTCGCTTTGCATAAAGGGACTTTTCGGATCTTCCAGGGGGATGGTGTTGTCTGC
>JAFZMA010000151.1 GCA_017551215.1 Bacteroidales bacterium
CAGACAGATGACCACGATTATAATTTCAAGTTGAACCATGCCAAGAAGTTTTTGGAGGAAGGCAACAAAGTAAAAGCCTATGTATTTTTCAAAGGCCGTTCGATAGTTTACAAGGAGCAGGGCGAAATATTGCTTCTCAAGCTCGCAAACGACCTCGAGGAATACGGCAAAATTGACCAGATGCCAAAGCTTGAAGGAAAGAAAATGCAAATTGTGATATCACCTAAACCTAAAAAGAAATAATAACTTTAAAAATTTAGAACAATGCCAAAAATGAAGACTAATTCCGGAGCCAAGAAGAGATTTTTCTTGACCGGAACAGGTAAGATCAAAAGAAGACATGCTTTCAAGAGTCACATCTTGACCAAGAAGGCAACAAAGCGTAAAAGAGAACTCGCTCACTACACAACAGTAGCTGAAAATAAGGAACATTCAGTAAAGATGTTGCTTGGATTGAAGTAATTCGAGTGTAGTTAGAATGATTAATTAAATTATGAACCAGAACGTTTAGCCTCAAGTTCCGATCAAAAGGACGCTAACGCTCGCAAATTTTAAGATTATGCCAAGAAGTGTAAATGTAGTTGCCGCTAGAAACAGGAGAAGAAAAGTTCTTTCTCAGACTAGAGGTTATTTTGGAGCAAGAAGTAAGGTTTGGACCGTAGCAAAGAACGCATACGAAAAAGGTCTTGCTTATGCATACAGAGACAGAAAAAACAAGAAGAGAGAATTCCGCGCATTGTGGATTCAGAGAATTAATGCTGGTGCTCGTCTAAATGGTTTGAGTTATTCTCAATTGATGGGTAAGCTTCATGCAAACAATATCGACATCAACCGCAAGGTTCTTGCCGACCTCGCAATGAACAACCCTCAGGCGTTCGAAGCTATCATCAATTCCGTAAAGTAAGGCAAAAGTGAGCCGGAGGAAGAAATTCCGTACCAAGAGCAAGGTACTGAACTGGATACTCGACTGGGTGGACGCCATCCTCTTCGCAGTGGTGGTGGTTACGCTCATCAACGTGTTCTGGTTCCAGTCCTTCAAGATTCCTTCCTCTTCGATGGAGAGCTCCCTTTATACGGGAGACCACCTCTTCGTCAGCAAATTGACATATGGAGCGAGGCTCCCGCTGACCCCTCTCACCATCCCCTTCACCCATAACGTGATAGGTTCCAAGGAGTCCTATTCAACGTCGGTGCAGTGGAAATACAGGCGCCTGCCCGGTTTCAGAGAGGTCCGCAAAGGAGATTGCGTCGTCTTTGGATTCCCCAACGGAGACACCGTCCTCACCAAGGCCCCTGTAGAAGACTACCACACCGTGGTACGCTTTATGGGCCGTGAGACTGCGCAGAAGGCATATGGTCCGGTCATCGTCCGCCCTATGGACAAGAAAGACCATTACGTCAAGCGCTGCGTAGCCACCCCGGGAGACACGCTGGAAGTCCGCGACGGCCTCGTATGGATCAACGGAGAGCAGCAGACGGTCTGGCCCGGCGTCCAGCTCAGTTACCGCGTGATTACCACCGGCAGGGAGCTCAACCCCAAGGTTGTAGACCAGCTCGGCCTCAATGCATCGGAACTGCGTTATTCTCCGGCACTCCCGGGATATCCCGAGATGCCCCTCACGGCAGAAATGCTCGCCAAGGTAAAGGAGATGAAGAACGTAGTGAGCGTGGAGCCCGTGCTGCAGACGGAGAGCGCCGATTACAGGGAGATTTTCCCCTTCTCGCCTCTCTACTCCTGGTCCAGGGACTCTTTCGGTCCGCTGTGGATTCCCCGCAAGGGAGCAACCGTGGAGATTACCCCCGCAACGCTTCCCCTCTACGAGAGGATCATCCGCGACTACGAGCACTCAGATGTCAACGCGGCACTCGCCGTCGGCTCATATACCTTCAAACAGGATTATTATTTCATGATGGGAGACAACCGTCACAACTCCCTCGACTCCCGGTACTGGGGCTTCGTGCCCGAAGACCACATAGTCGGGCGGCCCGCAGTGATCTGGCTCTCCACCGACAAGGGGCGGTCATTCCCCTCAAACATCAGGTGGCGCAGATTCCTTAAATTTCTGTAGGTTCCGATTTGGAAATCCGCAAAATTAAGCCGATATTTGCAGCCCTCCAATAGAAAACAATAAAAATCAGATAGTTATGGCAAAAGTTTGTCAAGTGACAGGCAGGAAAAGAATGAAAGGCAACAACGTTGCCCATTCCAAGCTCCGCACCAAGCGCGACTTCTCCCTCAACCTCAAGAACAAGAGGTTCTGGAGCGAGGAGGAGCAGAGATACATCACCCTTAAGGTTTCCTGCAAGGGTATGAGGATTATAGAGAAGAACGGCCTCGAGGCCACTCTTCGTGACGCACAGAAGAAAGGATTGATTAACCTTGTTTAAATTTTACGATTATGGCAAAGAAAGCAAAAGGAAACAGGGTGCAGGTCATCCTCGAGTGC
>JAFZMA010000152.1 GCA_017551215.1 Bacteroidales bacterium
GACAATCTTCTTGATGGCAGGAGTCTTGGTCTCAGGATGGTACTTGAGCGCAATCTTTATAGTTTCTACGGGCTGAGTCTCCACGATCTTGTAGCTGAGGATGTAACCCTTCTCAAAGAGAACTCTGGTCAGCTCCTTCTTCATCTTGGAGGCAGGAATTTCAACCACCTTATGGTTGGCCCTGTAAGCATTCCTGATTCTTGTCAAAAAATCTGAAATCGGATCAGTCATTGTTTTAATTTTTTAATAATCGATATCCTTTAGTTAACTATTTTACCAGCTTGCCTTGCGTACGCCAGGGATAAGGCCCTTGCTGGCCATCTCTCTGAACTGTATTCTGCTGATACCGAATACTCTCATATATCCCTTCGGTCTTCCGGTCAGGGAGCAGCGGTTGTGAAGCCTTACAGGAGAAGCGTTCTTTGGAAGCTTGTCCAGAGCTGCATAATCGCCGGCTGCCTTGAGAGCCTTGCGTTTCTCAGCATATTTGGCGCACAGTTTCGCACGTTTAACTTCACGTGCCTTCATTGATTCTTTTGCCATATACTATCTGTTTTATTATTTCTTCTTGAACGGTACTCCGAAGGCAGCAAGAAGGGCGCGTGCCTCCTCGTCCTTAGTTGTGCTGGTAACGAAAGTGATCTCCATACCGAGAACCTTTGATACCTTGTCTATATCAATCTCCGGGAAGATGATCTGCTCCTTAAGTCCGAGAGTGTAGTTGCCTCTGCCGTCGAATTTCTCCTCAACGCCCTTGAAGTCGCGGATACGAGGGAGGGAAACCTTGATGAGTCTCTCCATGAACTCGTACATCTTTGCTCTGCGAAGCGTTACCTTGCATCCGATAGGCATACCCTTTCTCAGCTTGAAGGATGCGATATCCTTTCTTGAGTAGGTAAGAATGGCCTTCTGGCCGGTAATCATGGCGAGTTCCTCTGCAGCGTTCTCAACAATCTTCTTGTCTGCTACGCCAGCGCCAACACCCTGATTGATAGTTATCTTCTCGAGTCTTGGAATCTGCATGGCAGACTTGAAGCCGAACTGCTTCTTAAGCTCGCCAGCTATTCTTTCCTTATATTCTTTCTGCAGGTTAGGAACCCATCCTTTAGGAACTACCTGCTCGCCGCTCTGCTTCTTGGACTTGCTTTCGCCCTTAGCCTGCTTTGCATTCTTGGCGGCCTGCTCTTTCTTAACTTCCTTTGCCATTACTTGATTTCCTCCCCTGATTTTTTAGCATAACGTACAAGCTTGCCCTTGTCATTGAGACGGCGACCGATCTTGGTAGGACCGCCCTTTACAGGATCTACAAGCTGCAGGTTTGAAATGTGGATAGGAGCCTCCTGCTTGATGATTCCGCCCTGCGGATTGTTAGCATTTGGCTTTGTGTTCTTGCTTACCATGTTGAGTCCCTCAACAATGGCGCGCATATTCTTGCGGTCAACTCTGAGGATCTTGCCAGTCTTTCCTTTCTCGTTACCGGCATTCACGAAGACCATATCACCTTTCTTAACGTGGAATTTTGCATTCATTGTCAGTCCTCCTATGATTAAAGTACCTCAGGGGCAAGTGAAACAATCTTCATATAGTTGTCGCGGAGCTCTCTTGCAACAGGACCGAAAATACGGGTTCCCCTTACCTCTCCCTGATTGTCCAGGAGGACGCAAGCGTTCTCGTCGAATCTAATATAAGAACCGTCTGCACGGCGGATCTCTTTCTTTGTCCTTACAACTACTGCCTTGGAAACTGAACCCTTCTTGGCGTCAGCTCCAGGGATAGCACTCTTTACCGCTACCACGATCTTGTCTCCTACACCGGCGTAACGGCGCCTGGTACCACCAAGCACGCGGATGCAGAGAACTTCCTTTGCACCGCTGTTGTCGGCTACCATCAATCTTGATTCCTGCTGTATCATAGCTTATTTAACTTTTTCAACGATTTCAACTAATCTCCAGCGCTTTGTCTTGCTAAGAGGACGGGTCTCCATGATCTTTACGGTATCACCTTCAGAGCACTCGTTCTTCTCGTCGTGCGCTACAAATTTTGTGGTTTTATTTACGAACTTTCCGTAAATAGGGTGTTTCTCTTTAGTCTTTACAGCTACAACGGCACTCTTGTCCATCTTGTTGCTGACCACAACACCTATTCTGGTTTTCCTAAGCTTCCTTTCCATTACTTGCTCTGTTTTTTATTCTCGATTTCAGTCAGGATTGTAAGCATCCTGGTGATATCTTTCTTGGCCTTTCTGATCTGAGATGTATTCTCTAATGGAGAGACAGCGTGGTTGAGAAGCATCTGGTTCAGGGCAGCGCGGCTGGTGTCGATCTTCTCCCTGAGCTCCTTCTCGCTCATTTCGCGTATTTCTTTGGTATCCATAATCTAAATCTCATTTACTGTTTAACATAATCCCTTCTTACTACAAACTTTGTAGAAACCGGGAGTTTCTGGGCTCCGAGTCTCAGGGCCTCCTTGGCAACTTCCATAGGAACACCCTCAACCTCTATAAGCATTCTACCAGGGGTTACAGGGGCTACGAATCCCTCAGGGCTACCTTTACCCTTACCCATACGTACTTCTGCAGGTTTCTTGGTGAATGGCTTGTCCGGGAAAATACGGATCCAGACATATCCTTCACGCTTCATATAACGAACCACTGCCTGACGTGCTGCCTCTATCTGCTGACCTGTCATCCAGCAAGACTCCAAGGTCTTTATTCCGAAAGAACCGAACGCAAGCTGAGTTCCTCTGTGGGCCTGTCCCTTCATACGGCCCTTCTGCATCCTTCTGAATTTGGTTTTCTTTGGTTGTAACATAGCTTTTAGCTTTATCTTGTTAATTTTCAACGACTTAGGTTGTAACGGAACCTCGCGTTGGGGTGCAAAGGTAAAACAAATATCTGAA
>JAFZMA010000153.1 GCA_017551215.1 Bacteroidales bacterium
TAAAGAAGGAGGCCGGAGTATGATTCAGGTGTTCTACAAATCTAAGGGGCAGATTCTGACTACCTCGGATGTTAAGGAATTGACAGAAAACTTAGGTTTTGATGATGTCCTGTGGATAGATTTGTATGAACCTGACAGAGTGGAGACTCAAGCGGTGGAGGAGTTTCTGGAGACTACCCTTCAGAGCAGGGCTCAGGCAGAGGAGATCGAGAGTTCATCCCGCTATTCCGAGACAGACAACGCAATCTTTGCAAATACAGACTTCATTTCCCCGGGGCCTGACAGCTATTCCGAGGAAAGTGTTTCTTTTGTTATCGCCGAGGGTGTGCTTGTAACCACACGCCAGGCTCCCCTGCGTACAATTACTGAGTTCCAGAAGAGGATGGGCTATTCCTACAAGCTCTATCCTACTGGATACCACATCTTTGTTTCCATTATGGAAAACAGGGTGGATTTGGATGCGGATATGATTGAGGTGATGGCCAAGGAGATTGAGAAGTTCGGACGCAACGTAAACGTGGGGGCCAAGGTAAACGAGGACTTCCTGCTGGATATCAACCAGATGCAGGAAAACACCATGATGGTTAGGGAGAACATTGTTGACAAGCAGAGAATTGTTACCGCCCTTACCCGCAGCGACAAGTTCCCAAGCGATATCCGCCCAAGGCTGGATGTGCTTGTGAACGATATCGCATCTCTTCTGAACCATACGAACTTTAACTTTGAAAGGCTTGAATATCTGCAGAATACAGTGCTCGGTCTGATTAATCTTGAGCAGAACAAGATAATGAGGATCCTGACCTTTGTCTCCCTGCTGTTCATGCCGCCTACACTTATTTCCGGTATATTCGGAATGAACGTAAAGCTTCCATTGTTCGGCGAGGAATTCGGCTTAAGGGATTTCAGCTGGATAATGCTGGTGATGCTGATTTCTGTATTTCTGGCATCACTTCTTTTCAGGAAAAGAAAATCCATCAAGTAATGGCACTTTTAGGTATAGATCTGGGAGCCACCAAGATATCTGCCGCCATATTCAACGATGACGGGGATATACTCCAGAGAAGCTACAGCCTTCTGGAAGGCCGCTCAGGAGAAGATGCGGGCATTCTTGTCTGTGAATCTATAAAGTCTTTGGCTAAAGAATTTGACATTTCGGGGGCGGGAATATGCGTCCCCGGAATTGTTTATTCCAAGAGGGGAACCGTCTGGTGCCCCAATATCCCCGGCTGGGACGATTATCCTTTGGGACAGAGGCTCAAGGATTCTCTCGGCGATATTAAGATAGGGATAGAGAGCGACCGCACCTGCTACATCCTTGGAGAGAAGTGGAAGGGAGCTGCAAAGGATTGCGACAACGCCATCTACCTTGCTGTAGGAAGCGGCATAGGTGCCGGCATCCTTCTGGACGGCAGGGTAATACACGGAGCAGACGATGTGGTGGGAGCAACTGGATGGATGGCTCTGGAGAGCGAATATGACAAAGACTGGGACCAGTGCGGATGCTTTGAAACCTTTGCATCCGGAAACGGAATCGGCTATCAGGCATCCAAACTTTACGGCAGGGAAGTATCTTCCCACCAAGTGTTCAAACTCTATGCGGAAGGGGATGAGGTTGCAGTAAAGGTTATCCGCAAGGCGGTCCAGATGTGGGGTAAGGGTGCCGCCAACCTGGTAAGCCTCTTTAACCCGGAAATGATTGTTTTCGGAGGGGGAGTATTTAGCGGAGCTGCCAGAGAACTTATTCCGGATATTTATCAGGAGGCTCTTAAATGGGCTCAGCCTATATCCATAAAAAAGACCCGCTTCTGCGCTTCAGAAGTGGGAAGCGATGCCGCCCTCCTTGGTGCAGGCTATCTTGCAAGAAATTTATAAAAGTCTCAATATGAAAAGAATATTTATTATCGCGATGGTTTTATCAGCAGCTATAATTTCCGGCTGTTCACAGAATGAGGAGCCGCAGGTGTTCATAGGAAAGCAGGATGTTGCACTCTCATCCGACCTCATGACTCCGGAAGCCCTCTGGGCTATGGGCCGTATCGGCGGAGTTCAGCCGTCTCCGAACGGTCAGAAGATTCTCTATAACGTTTCCTATTACAGCGTAAAGGAGAACAAGAGTCATACGGTAATCTGCCTTATGAACACGGACGGATCTTTCGTTCAGACACTTACAAAGTCTGCAAAAAGCCAGGCCGGAGCCGTTTGGCTGGATGACAACAGAATTGCATACCTGACCAGTGAAGATGGAACCAGCTCCGTGTGGGTAATGAACGCAGACGGCGGTTCTCCACGCAAAATCACCGGATTCGACAAGGACGTAGAAGGTTTCCTGTTCTCTCCGGACGGAAAGAAAGCCGTGCTGATTGCCCAGATTCCATGGACTGGCGCCACCATTCTTGGAAAAGAGAAATATGAGGATCTTCCTAACACCTCCGGAAGGATTGTCACCGATGTGATGCACAAGCACTGGGACGAGTGGGTAGACGCCATCCCACATCCGTTTGTGGTTGATTTCAACGGGAATTCCTTCTTCAACGAAAAGGACATAATGGAAGGGGAAATGTTCGAATGTCCTTCCAAGCCTTTCGGCGGAGAGGAGCAGCTGGCATGGAGTCCGGACTCCAAGAAGATTGCCTATTCCTGCAAGAAGATGACAGGACTGGACTACGCGGTAAGCACAGATTCAGATATCTATGAGTATGACCTTGAGAGTGGCAAGACTGTAAACCTCTGCAAGCCGGAAGGTTATGTCAGGCAAGAGGTCAAGTATGACGAGAGCCTTGAAAATCAGGCCGTGAACAAGAATAAAGAAGACCTGAACATGGGCTACGACACCAATCCTTGCTATAGCCCGGACGGAAAGAACATCTCATGGCTCAGCATGGAAAGAGACGGCTACGAGAGTGACCGTACCCGACTCTGTGTGAAGAACCTGGAAACCGGAGAGAAGAAATACGTTACGGAGAAGTTCGAGAGCGGCGTTGACGATTATATTTGGGCAGATGACAACACACTGTATTTCATTGGAGTATGGCATGGAACAACCCAGATTTACCGCACAGACCTTAACGGAGAATTATGCAAGCTGACAGACGGTCAGCATGACTTTGGAAGCCTTGCACTTTCTAACGGAAAACTCATTGCAAAGAGACATTCTATGATGCTTCCTGACGATATCTATTCCGTAGATATCAAGTCTGGAGAAACTACCCAGATTAGTTTTGAGAACAAGCATATACTTGACAAACTGGCTCTTGGAGAGGTTAAGGAACGCTGGGTAAAGACTACGGACGGCAAGCAGATGCTTACCTGGGTGGTTTATCCTCCGCATTTCGACTCTACAAAGACCTATCCTACACTTCTTTTCTGCGAGGGCGGTCCTCAGTCTCCTGTATCCCAGTTCTGGAGCTACAGGTGGAATTTCCAGATAATGGCAGCCAACGGATACATCATAGTTGCTCCAAACCGCAGAGGACTTCCTGGCTTTGGTATGGAGTGGCTGGAGCAGATCAGCGGAGACTATGCCGGACAGTGCATGAATGATTATCTGTCTGCCATAGATGACATTGCAAAGGAACCTTACGTGGATAAAGAACATCTGGGATGCGTTGGAGCAAGCTTTGGAGGATTCTCCGTTTACTGGCTTGCCGGAAACCACGACAAGCGCTTCAAGGCTTTCATAGCCCACGACGGAATATTCAACGAGATGCAGCAGTATGTAGAGACAGAGGAGATGTGGTTTGCAAACTGGGATCTCGGCGGAGCATTCTGGAGAAAGGATCTCAAGACTGCCCAGAATACTTTTGCGCACTCGCCTCACACATACGTTGACAAATGGGACACTCCAATCCTGTGCATCCATGGAGAAAGGGATTACAGAATCCTTGCATCTCAGGGAGAGAGCGCTTTTAACGCCGCCAGAATGAGGGGAATAGAGGCGGAGCTTCTTCTCTATCCGGACGAGAACCACTGGGTTCTGAAACCTCAGAACGGAATTCTCTGGCAGAGGACATTCTTCGAGTGGCTGGACAGATATCTTAAGACCGAAAGCAAATGACAAAAGAGAAATCATACCCGAGAGGGTTAGTGGCTGCAGCCGCATGTCTGGGATGCGCTTTCTTTGGCGTGACCATGTTCTTCTGGGGAGCCATGCTTCCTACTCTGGGAGAGACGATTGAGGGTGTCCAGAATCTTCCGTGGATATTGACTCTGGGTATTATAGCCGGAACAATTATCTGCGGTGCTGTAATGGACCGTTATGGATACAAGGCCTTGCTCGTTTGCAGCAGCCTCGCCCTTGCAGTAGGTCTTTGCGGATTCATTTTCTGCACAAATCTGTGGCTTCTGATAGTATCCGCGTTCCTTATCGGGGCCGGTGGAGGAGTACTTAACAGCGAGACAATAGCCATCATATCAGACATATACGGAGACAATCTCCGTGGCACAATGCTATCTATTCTTGGCGCTTCCTATTGCGTGGGCAGCCTTCTCTGGACTGTAATCTGCAGGGTGTTTGCCTATTCTCCGGATCTCCCGATGAAATGGTCCGCCGGAGTTATTGCAGTCCTGTCTCTGGTATTCATTTTCATTCCTTTCCCTAAGGCAAAACTAACTAAAGAAGACAAGTTCTCGCTCTGGGATTCAATTAAGCTCTTCAAGTACCACATCCTGGCTGTTGCCGGATTCCTGTTCTTTTTCCAGGGAGTTCTGGAGGCAATCAGCGCCAACTACTCCACTTCATATTATATGAGCGTGGAAAACGGAATCGGCCTGCAAATGGCTCTTACATCGCTGATATTCATGACAGTTGGTATGGCGGTGGGAAGATTTACGCTTCCGCTTTGCCTTAAGACCGGAGGCAAGACATTTGCAATGTTCCTGTTTATGGCCATTGCCCTGGCAGGTGCGTTGCTCCAGATATTCATGCCGTCTTCTACATTGGGAGCGTTCATCGCCATGACATTGCTGGGATTCGGAATAGGGGTTACTGCTCCGGTTGTCTTCGATTGTCTTGGAAGGGTGTTCAAACGCCACAGCGGTGCCGCGGTTTCTCTTTCCGTTGTAGTTGCACAGGTGGGTATGCTCATAGGTAACTTCCTGGTAGGCAAGATGTTCCTGCCATCTTCCGTGGAGAGCGGGGTATCAGGCTATTTCCCATACGTGATGTGCGCAATGATTGTTGCGGTCTGCATCCTGTTCCCGCTGGTTCTGCGTTCTTCCGGTAGCGATAAATACAAGGAAATGAATCTTTAATACTATGTCTAAAGGATATTCGACAGAAAAAGTAAATCTGGCAGCCTGCCTGGGCATTGCGTTCTTCGGAGTTGCCATGCTAAGTCTGGGCGCCATCATGCCCCCTCTGGTAAAGGCTGTGCCTCAGGCTATTGGCCTTCCTATGTACATGTCTGTGGGCATCATACTCGGAACGGTGATATTCGGCCCGATTATGGACCGTTACGGTTACAAATGGCTTCTTGTCATAAGTAGCGTGATTATGCTGGCCGGCCTTCTGGTTCTGGCATATTCAACCGAATGGGCCCTTCTTGTAGCCGGCATATTCTGCGTGGGTCTTGGCGGAGGCATACTTAACGGAGAAACCAACGCCATTGTCTCCGATATTTACGACGAGGACAAGAGAGGGCGCAAGATGAGCATTCTTGGCGCCTGCTATTGCATTGGCGCAATGGTCTGGACACTTGCTTGTTACCTCATCCCAGACTACAAGATTCCTCTGATTGCCTGTGCGGTGGTCATGCTGGCAAGCGTGGTTTTCTTTATCGCGATAAAATTTCCTAAGGCAAAGATTTCATCGGCGACAAAGCCTTCTTCAAGCGAATACCGTGGCATGCTCACAAGCGCCGCGCTGCTTCTGGTTGCCTTTACGCTCTTCTTCCAGAGCGCATTCGAGGGAACAAGCGGAAGTTACACCACTTCCTATCTGACTCAGATAGGAGGACTTGCAGAAGACGGGGCAGTTCTCAGCCTCACTTTCTTTACTATAGGAATGATGATAGGAAGGTTTGCCCTTGGAGCAATGATGAAAAGGGGCAAGGACCTTCTGGTTCTATTCATATATATGATAATAGCACTTGCCGGTGTTGCCATGATGGGAATCTTCCGCAGCGATGTCTATATGTGCTGGATTGCCATGGCCTTGATTGGATTTGGCGTGGGAGCCACTTATCCGGTTATGCTGGCCCGTCTTGGCGGAGTGTTCCGCAGGATGAGCGGATCCGCCTTCTCGGCTGCAATTTTCATTGCGCTTTGCGGGCAGTTCCTGGGCAACTTCCTGATGGGCAGACTGTTCAGCAATGGAGGAGGCAGCCAGTTCATCCCAATACTGGCAGGAATGATTATCGCCATACTTATCATAGCTCCGTTTGCATGCCTTGCCTGCTCCAGAAGGAATGCTGCGGAAAAGAAACACAGCGCAGACATAAGACCTTAATCAGAAACAATAATATAAACGTATAATACTCAATAACATGTTAGCCAATCAATGGAAAAAGAACGCTATAGGCGTAATGGACCAGATCGAGGCAACTCAGATGGATCAGATAAAGAAAGTTGCTGAAGTAATGGCGGACTGTCTTCAGGCCGGCCACCTCATTCATACATTCGGATGCGGACACGCAAACCTTCCTATAGAGGAGATGTATCCGAGAATCGGAGGTTTTGTGGGCTTCCATCCTCTTTGTGAACTTCCTCTGACTTTCTTCACCCACATTAACGGAGAGATGGGTATCAACCAGTTCCTCTGGCTTGAGAGGGCAGAGGGTTACGGCAAGGCCATAATGAGCAGCTGGAACTTCCATAAGGACGATCTTGTATGGCTGTTCTCCCATACAGGAATCAATGCAGTGAATATAGACGTTGCGCTCGAGGCCCAGAGAATGGGAATGAAGGTTATCGCATACGGCTCTGCAGGACAGACCGGTGCAAAGGTTCCGCGCCACAGCTGCGGCAAGAACCTCTTCCAGATTGCGGACTATGTTGTGGACAGCTGCTGCCCGCTCCAGGATGCCAGCGTAGACCTCAAAGACCACTTTGACAAGATAGGCCCTCTCTCCACAATGGCCTTTGTTACAACAGTCTGGATGACTATCTGCACTGTTGCAGAGATTCTTGCAGACCGCAGAGTAAAGCTCTATATCCATCCGTCCCACAACGTTCCTGGAGATACCACCGCTCACGAAAGGCTGGATGCTGCACTTGCCGAATACCGCAAAAGGGTTGCCGGAGTTTAACAATATAATACTCAGCGATGTACTCAAAGTACGATATAACCACTGCCAGATGGGGAGATGTCAGGGACAGGCATTACCATCTGGCAATTTTGCCTTGGGGCAGCACAGAGCCTCACAACACTCATCTCCCATATTGCACCGATATGCTTTGCGCCCAGGCAGTTGCCTTTGAGGCAGCTGAAAAAGCCGCTCAAAACGGCGTAAACGCAATGGTTCTCCCCGGCATCCCGCTGGGCAGCCAGAATCCGGGGCAGGTGGAGCTTCCTTTCTGCATACACACATCGCAGAGGACACAGATATCCGTTCTGGAAGACATTGCAGCCAGCCTCAAGAAGCAGAATATCAATAAACTGCTTATCCTGAGTGGCCATGGTGGCAATGTTTTCAAGGGAATGATAAGGGACATCACAATCAATGATCCCGCTTTCACAATTACTGTCTGCGAATGGTTCAACTTTATTCCGAGAAAAGGCTTCTTTGAGGAAGAGTTCGATGACCATGCAGGAGAAATGGAAACCAGCGTCATGATGCACTATTATCCTGAACTTGTGGACCTTGCAAAAGCCGGAGATGGGAATGCCTCAAGCTTCAGGATAGAAGGCCTGAACCAAAAAGTTGCCTGGGCTCCAAGGGACTGGGCAAAGACCACAACCGATACCGGTGTGGGCAACCCTAAGAAAGCCACTGCCGAGAAAGGCCGCCGCTACATAGAGGCCGCAATGGAAAAAATAGTGAAATTCGTCTCCGATTTTGCCCTAAGCGATTCTTTATATTGATTTATAGGAGTTTTTTACTATCTTCGCACGCTGAATTCAGCCGGTGGGCTGATCTACAAATAATGTTTAACTGCTAATTTGTTTTTTTATTATGAACGAAGAAATTAAAAATCTTGAGAACGAGGAGATTATAGACGCTCCCGTTCAGAAGGCTGAAGAGACTGTAGAGTCTTTCAGAGAAGAGGCTGCACCAGTTGCTCCGGTAGCAAGAAAAAGAAAGAGCAATGCTTCCATCGATCCTGCAAAGTTTGACTGGGACGCATTCGAGAACAATGTTCCGTCTACCGAATCAAAGGACGAACTTGAGAAGAAGTACAGCGAGAGTCTTTCTAAAATCGCTGAGAATGAAGTTATTGAGGGTACAGTAACCGGTCTGACTGCAAAAGAGGTTATTGTAAATGTTGGCTACAAGAGCGAGGGTGTCATCCAGAGAAATGAATTCAGGTACAATCCTGACCTTAAAGTCGGCGACAAGGTTGACGTCCTGGTTGAGAATCCGGAAGACAAGAAAGGTCAGTTGATTCTTTCACATAAGAAGGCTTGCTCACTCAAGTCTTGGGACAGAGTGAACGAGGCATTCGAGAAGAACGAAATCGTAAAGGGTTTCATCAAGGCTCGTACAAAGGGCGGTATGATCGTGGACGTATTTGGAATCGAGGCCTTCCTGCCAGGTTCCCAGATAGACGTGAAGCCTATACGCGACTACGACGTATTTGTAGAGAAGACCATGGAATTCAAGGTTGTAAAGATCAACCAGGACTTCCGCAACGTGGTTCTCTCGCACAAGGCTCTTATCGAGGCAGAACTTGAGGCTCAGAAGAGCGAAATCATCTCCAAGCTGGAGAAGGGTCAGGTTCTCGAAGGAACCGTCAAGAATATCACTTCTTACGGTGTATTTGTTGACCTGGGCGGTGTTGACGGACTTATCCACATCACAGACCTCAGCTGGGGCCGCATCGGCAACCCGGAGGAAGTTGTCAAGCTGGACGAGAAGATCAATGTCGTTATCCTTGACTTCGACGAGGAGAAGAAGAGAATCGCTCTCGGTCTGAAGCAGCTCACTCCACATCCTTGGGACGCTCTGAATCCTGACCTTAAGGTCGGTGACACCGTTAAGGGTAAGGTAGTGGTTCTGACAGACTACGGCGCATTCGTAGAGATCCAGCCAGGCATCGAGGGACTCATCCACGTTTCAGAGATGAGCTGGTCTTCTCACCTGAGAAGCGCACAGGATTTCCTGAAGCTCGGACAGGAAGTTGAGGCACAGATTCTTACCCTCGACCGCGACGAGCACAAGATGAGTCTTGGAATGAAGCAGCTGAAGGCAGATCCTTGGGCAACCATCAAGGAGAAGTATCCTGTAGGAAGCCGCCACACTGCGATCGTTAGAAACTTCACCAACTTTGGCGTATTCGTAGAGCTTGAGGAAGGCGTAGACGGACTGGTACACGTATCAGACCTCAGCTGGACAAAGAAGATCAAGCATCCATCCGAATTCACCGCTCTTGGAGAGAAGTTCGAGGTTGTTGTTCTGGACATCGACGAGGAGAAGAA
>JAFZMA010000154.1 GCA_017551215.1 Bacteroidales bacterium
GAGAAATAAACATATCCGTCTTCGAATCCTACCTTCCTTATCAATTCGTTGGCTGCAGGAGCTGTAGCTGTTCCGAATGTAGCCCAGAGAAGTTCTGCACCCATTATATCGTCAGCAGAAATGTTCTTGCTTATACCGGCCAGGTCTGCCACTCCATTTCCTCTTACAGTTGCCCTGAACTTATAATCTCCCGCCGCAGAGACGATGTAACTGTTGGCGGTAGCTGTAGCGCTGAGATCTGTGTAGTCTGCCAGGTCCATCACAGTTAACTCGTCTTCTACAGGGCGGATGGCAAAAGCAGGGTTGGTTCCCCATTGATTTTGCTCTCCATTCTGCCTGTAGGCATAAGCCTTAGGGTAGGTAGTTGCGGTGCTGCTGCGGTAATATCCGCTGTCTGGATTTCCGAATCCGTTGATTGAATTGCTGAAGCCCGTACCCGGCAATCCGCTCATTCCATTCTGCTGGAGCGCGGTAGGAACACGCCATCCTGCAGGACAAGGGTCATAGATGGTTTTTACATCATCCCTCCATGGCAATTTGTTGTATTCCTCCTGAGACATCCAGGAATTGGCGTCACCGTTGTCTATCATAGTTGTTGGATGGGCAATGGTGTACTCCATAGTATGTATGCCACTCTCTGTATTGAAAGCTGTAGACAGTGTAGGGACAAATGTAAATGACGAATAGTTTCCTGGCCTTGCAGCGGAGAAGGCGTCTTTTCGTCCCCAAGGGTACAGGAATCCCCTGTTAGAGTTCAAATCAACAGCCAACAGGTTGCGGTCCATAAAAGTATTGTTATTGTATGTCATAGAACCGACAGGTGATGTGGACCAGATATTCCAGCTCCAGAGGATATTGCCGGAAGCGTCGTAAATGGCTACACACACAACGCCTGTAACCCAAGTGTTTGGTGTGGAGAAATAGACATAGCCGTCCGAATAGAATATTTCATAACAGCCGCCGTTGTGTTTGATGGCACGTCCCTGAGAATTTAACTCCCACAACACCTTTACTCCGGCTATGCTGGCAGGGTTTATTGTGGTGGCCTTGGCTCCTGTCATCGGATCCAGCCCTCCATTACCCTTGACAGTTCCCTTGAACTTAAACTTGCCGGCTTGGCTAACGATGTAGGTGTTGGCGGTTTCTTTTGCGCTGAGATCTGTAGCGACAGTCAAGTTATTGAAGCCAAGCGTGATACCCGTAATACTGCTTCTGTCTACCTTAATACCCTGATTGGCTGTGCGGGTCTGGAAACTGCCGTCTGTAGTTATTACCGTAATACTCAGCGATGTATAAGTGTTTGCCGGAACGGCGATGTGGAAAGGAACGGCTGTACTGCCTATGTCTACTCCGGAAGTTCCGCAATCAAGCGTTACTCCCGCTGTACCGGAAACGGTGGCCAGATAATTATCGCTCTTGAGAGTAGAAGCGTTGGATATCTCTCCGCTCATTCCCTGTGCAGCTGAAAGGATAATCTTGCGGACTTTCTTACCACTTTGCGTTGTGCTTATGTTAAGGCGGATTATTCCGCAAAGATTCTTGAAAGAGAAGTTCTGTGTTGTACTTTCCGAATACATCGGGTAACCGGAAATATTGCCGGCAATGTAGTTTTGAATGGCAGGAAGTGCTGGTGTGCCGTTGTTGTAAACGGTAGCAGGATAGTATGCCTTGTAGTCAGGCGTTGTAGCTTCATCGCCACTGACTATTGTAAAATCTGCCTGCGTAGTCGGTTCTGAAAGTGTAGTTGAATATACTCCCACGTTAGGTGTGACAGCTCCATCCACAATTGTAATCCGGTCTCCGTTTAGCCAGACAATCTTGTAGTTTTCTCCATCCTGCTGTAATGCGGTTTTTGTTGCGGGCTCGGTGGTTGCCTTAAACACGACTTTTGCTTGTGGTGTTTCCGGTTCGCTAGCAACAGAGTCTTCCTTTGAGCAGGAATATAACAGGCCAGAGCCTATCGCGATTATTACGACAAATAACTTTTTCATAACTATTCCTCCCATATTATTCGCTGAAAGCATCGTCTCCGTAGTTGTGGTCACTGTTTCCAACGCTTTCTGTTTGGCTTCCGTCAAGAATTCTTTGCGGAAGAATAGTATAGATTTTGATGTCTGGAGCCAGATACACGGCTCTTTCCTTGCCTGTTTTAGTGTTCATAACGCTAGTTTTTTGAATATTCTATTCAAAATTAGGCAGGTGCGTCTAGCCCCTCCGCCACATTACAGATAAACAGATGTCTCAAATCGTAAAA
>JAFZMA010000155.1 GCA_017551215.1 Bacteroidales bacterium
CTGTCCCGCTCGATTCTCAAAAGAATCTGACGCTCTTTTTTAAAACCTTTAAAGGTTTGCTGCTTGTCTTCATGATGTCAATGAACGCCGTTCCGTCAACAAAATTTGAGCGAAACGGGCTGCAAAGGTAAACACTTTTTCCGTTCCTCCAAATCTTTTTGCAAATATTTTTCAAAAAAATTTTGAGTATTTATGCAAATCGCCCCTACAGGTATCTGTAAGGGCGATTTTTCTGTGAAAAATTTTTTAAATATTTTTTCTCTCAACTTGATTTTCGACTGATTTTACTCCTTTTTTTCCTTCAAAAGGTCTCTTATTTCGGTCAAAAGTTTCTCTTCTGCGGACGGTTCTGCCGGAGCTTCAGGTGCAGGTTCTTCTGCCTTCTTTCTCTTAAGCTTATTGAGCGCCTTGATTACCAGGAAGATAGTAAACGTAATTATCAGGAAGGAGATTATGTAGTTGATAAACTGGCCGTATTTGAACAGCACGGCTTCCTTTACAACTTCCCCGTTTTCCACTACCGCTTCCTTGAGCGTAATAGCCAGAGAAGCGAAGTCCTTGCCACCTATCAGCACGCCTATACACGGCATAATCAGGTCATTGACAAGGGAATTGACGATTGCGCCAAACGCGCCGCCGATAACAACGGCAACAGCCATATCTACAGCATTGCCCTTTACGGCGAATTCCTTGAATTCATTGAGAAACTTACCCATAATCTATAATATATTATATGTGTTATCTATCCGCATAAACGGGAACCCGCATCATCATTGTCTCAAAATTAACCCCGTACATTTCATTTATGACTTTCTGAACTTTCTCCAAAGGACTGCGGAAAGCGTCTTTAAGAGTGAATTTTGGATTAATTTCAACGATGACAAGCCCGTTCTGCCCCTTGTCTCCCACAACCTTCTGGGCATCCTCCGCATTATAGACAATCATCTCTCCCATGGCCTCCGGCTTGAACTCGTCGAAGGACCTGACAAAAGCCTTGCGGTTAAGGGAATCTATTGCAAGTATTGGAGTTACACGGTTGGAGTTGAAATACTTGTAGTTTCTGAAGGAGATGTCGTCTGTGCCAAAATCCTCCACAAGCTGGGAAACCTTGGCGGCAAAGGCAGGGCCGTTGTCCATATCGGAAAACGCGAATCTTGTAACAAACGCCTTGCGGGAAAGGTTATCCCCTTCCGGATAAATCTGACTTGAGTTAAAGTTTTCCCCGTCTTTCAACGTTATGGATATCAGGCCGTTGGGGAAAGACTTATGCAGCTTCTTGGGAAGTGCGCGGCCCACAAGAAGGCTGATGCCTTTTATGTTTTCAGCCTTTATATCGCTGAAGAAAGTGACAATAGAATCCCCTACCATGTAGGTTGGCATCTTTATGCTGTCACACTCCATTATGGCACTGATGGATACAATGCCGTCCACTCCAGAGGAGCAGTTGTCATACTTTACGCAAAGAACTCTCAGCGAATCCTTTATCCCTCCTTCAAACTGTGCCCTGGATACAGAGGGTGCAAGAAGCAGGGAGAAAAACAAAATCGCGGAGAAATGTTTAATATACTTTTTCATCAGATACAAATATAACCATTTCCCGGGAAAGGATTCCGGATTGCTGCATTTTTCGTAACTTCGCTCAAAATCAAATTTAAACTTAAATGTCTGACAACAACGTAAAACAGAAGCCGGAATACAAACCGCTTCTCAAACCGGAAAAAACGTACAGGGAGGCCACAGCCTACAGTGTGACCATCGGATTGCTGATGACAATAATCTTCTCTGCAGCAGCAGCTTACCTCGGCCTTAAAGTGGGCCAGGTGTTCGAGGCGGCCATCCCTATCGCAATTATCGCAGTAGGACTTTCCACTGCAATGAAGAGGAAAAACGCTCTCGGGGAAAACGTGATTATCCAGTCCATCGGAGCCTGCTCGGGAGGAATTGTCGCCGGTGCAATTTTCACGCTCCCGGCCCTCTACATCCTTCAGGAAAAATACCCGGAAATTCAGGTGGATTTCATAAAGGTATTCCTGTCCAGCTTGCTGGGCGGCGTGCTTGGAATCCTGTTCCTGATTCCATTCCGCAAATACTTTGTAAAGGACAAGGATGGAGACTATCCGTTCCCGGAAGCAACGGCCACAACTCAGGTAATCAAGAGCGGAGAGGGAGACAGCGGAGGCGCCAAGTTATTGCTTATCAGCGGATTGATTGGAGGTCTCTATGACTTCATAGTTGCATCTTTCGGATGGTGGAGCGAGACAATCTACACAACCGCAACCCACTGGGGAACCGTTGTTGCGGACAAGGCAAAGCTGCTCGTCAAATACAACGTTGGAGCCGCCGTTCTCGGACTTGGCTACATCATCGGACTCAAGTACGCGTTCATCATCTGCTGCGGCTCATTCCTGGTTTGGTTCGTGATTATTCCGCTCATGAGCTGGCTTTGCGGGCCAGACACCGTAACGGTTCTGGGAACCACCTTCGACGGCGTGGCCAATATGGGTCCGGAGCTGATATTCAAGACTTACGCAAGGCAGATAGGTATCGGCGGCATTGCCGTGGCGGGTATCATCGGAATCATCAAATCTTCCGGCGTTATCAAATCCGCCTTTGGTCTGGCTGCCAAGAGCTTCTCCAAGAAAGGCGGCGCTCAGACAGAGGAGATCCGCACCCAGAGAGACCTCAGCATGAAGATTATAGCCTGGGGTGTAATCCTCGCTCTTGCAGCAACATTCATATTCTTCTATCTGGGAGTAATTCCTGATGGAAACAAACTTTTACTCGCGATAGTTGCCCTTCTGATTGTGGCCATCATAGCCTTCCTGTTCACCACAGTAGCGGCTAATGCAATCGCCATAGTGGGCAGCAACCCTGTGAGCGGCATGACCCTTATGACCCTGATTCTGGGCTCTGTAGTGCTGGTAGCCTGCGGACTTAACGGAGTGCCGGGAATGGTTGCGTCTCTGATAATCGGAGGAGTTGTCTGCACCGCACTCAGTGTAGCGGGCAGTTTCATCACCGATTTGAAAATCGGATACTGGATTGGCAACACCCCTAAGGTTCAGGAGAGCTGGAAGTTCATAGGAACTCTCGTGGCAGCTGCAACCGTTGGCGGAGTGATGATAGTGCTCAACAAGACTTACGGATTCACCGGAGAAGAAGCCCTTGTAGCACCTCAGGCAAACGCCATGGCCGCTGTAATTGAGCCGCTTATGAGCGGACAGGGAGCACCTTGGCTGCTTTACGGAATCGGTGCCGTCATCGCCCTGATCCTTAACTTCTGCAAAGTGCCAGCCCTGGCATTCGCCCTTGGTATGTTCATCCCGATAGACCTCAACCTGCCTCTGCTTGCCGGTGGCGCAATTGCCTGGTATGTAGGCAGCCGCAGCAAAGACAAGGCTCTGAACGAGGCCCGCGTGAACAAGGGAACCCTGCTCGCCAGCGGATTCATCGCAGGTGGCGCCCTCATGGGAGTTGTCTCAGCGATATTAAAGTTTGCAGGCAAAGATTTCTATGCCAAGGAATGGGCGGAGACCGGCAGTGCCCAGGCTGTTTCCATCCTGGCTTACCTTGCTGTTGCGGCATTCCTGATATTCTCATCGCTGAGGGCAAAGGCAAAACAGGAATAGGATCCCATAACTGATTGATTTCAAAATAAGACTGTTATATGGAAAAAGTACAAGACAAATTCCTTAGATATGTGGGCGTTTGGACCACATCCGACCCGGAAAGCCAGACGGCGCCTTCCACGGCAAGGCAGTTCGACCTTCTGAACATGCTGGCAAAGGAGCTCAAGACTATGGGCATTAAGGTAAAGGTAACGGCCAAGGGAGTGCTTATGGCAACCATCCCTTCCAACCTTCCTAAACCGAAGAAGGGAGAAAAGAAAGCCCCTGTAATTGGCTTTATAGCCCACGTGGATACGGCTCCTGATGCGGAAGGCAAAGACATCAAGCCGCAGATTATTCCTAACTACAACGGAAAGGACATCATCCTCAACAAGGCAAAGAAAGTGAAGCTTTCCACCGCGCTTTTCCCTGAACTCAAGGAGTTTAAGGGACAGACTCTGATTACCACGGACGGAACCACCCTTCTGGGAGCGGACGACAAGGCCGGCGTTGCAGAAATCATGTGCGCTGCGGAATACATGATGACAAATCCGGAGTTCAAGCACGGAACAATCAAGATATCATTCACCCCTGATGAGGAAATCGGACGCGGAGTGGAGAACTTCTCCGTCAAGGACTTTGGGGCAGACTTCGCCTACACTATGGACGGAGGAGCCGTGGGAGAACTGGAGTTCGAGAACTTCAACGCAGCTTCCGCCAAGATAGAAATCCAGGGCTGCAATATCCATCCGGGTTACGCCAAGGACAAGATGGTCAACGCCATTCTGGTAGCCAACGAGATTCTCGCGCTGCTTCCTC